>JANYCL010000462.1 GCA_025360355.1 Sphingobacteriaceae bacterium | reverse complement strand
ATTGGTGCCGGTTTATTATATAACTCGAAAAAAGTTTGGCTTGGTGCTTCAGTAAAACATTTAAACAGACCAAATGTTAGTTTAATTGGAGGTTTAGAGCCTTTGCCAATGGATATTAATGTACATGGTGGCTATAGATATATAATTGAAGCAAGGGGAAATTCAAAATCACAATTAAAAAAATATGTTGCGGCATCTTTCAATTATAAACATCAATTGCATTACGATCAATTTGATGTTGGTTTATATTATTTCCACATGCCTTTAAATATTGGATTCTGGTATAGAGGAATTCCTTTTAAAAATTATTCACCACAATTTATCAATAACGAAAGTTTTGCATTATTAATTGGCTGCGAAATCCCCAAACGTAATTTACGGATCGGTTATAGTTACGATCTAACGATTTCTTCATTGGGAATTAATAATTCAATGGGTGCTCACGAAATTTCTTTAGTGTATGAGTACGCTCAGAAAAATAAAAGAAAAGCCAAACGTGTGTTGGTTACTTGCCCGAAATTTTAACTTCAGGATCTTTAAAGTAATTTAAAATGGCTTCGTAATAAGATTTAGCTACTAAATAAACACGCTCCGATGTTTTTACGCCGTAATCATTATAATTGCTTGTATTCAACATGGCGCACTCTTTTGCATTATCCTGATAAAGACTTTCGCCATAGATCAGAGGAGAATTAATACAACGTGTTAAAATTAAATTACGACAAAATAATCCCTGACAATTTGTATTGAGAGTATGTTTCATTAGATAATCGGCATCGCTTTGTTTTGCGCGGGTTATTTTTAAGTTTTTCTCGAAGGAATTCATTGTTAAACGTCCTATGGTTTCCGATTGATGTAATTGTTTCCCTAATAGCAATCGTAAAAAATGTAATTTATTACTTGGCTTAGCCAGATCTTTCGCGCCAAATGCGCCGCCAATAAAACACATGCTGTTGTTACGCTGACTTGCTGTTGTCCATGGAGAATTTTTATCATCTACATTGTAATGAATGATAACCGAAACGTGAGGATAAAAAGTATTTATTTTTTTAGCACGCTCCATTAATTCATAATCCCTGAAAAAAGCCCAGAACATTTTTTCCTTCGGAAATTGTTTCAGTATTTTATATTTATCATCATCTAATTCTTTTTTTTGTTTCAAACTATCCAATACTTTGTTTCTTCTATATTTAAACCAATCCGCGTAACTTTGATTAAATGCAGTAATGTTTTCCTGAGTACGGCTCATGAGCACTTTAGCGCCTTGTTCTTCCAGCATATTTCGTAATACTTGTGCAGTTAAAAAAGTAAGTTGCCCCTCCACCAAAGTAATGGTATCTTTTTTTCTTGACCTTTCATTTACCAACTTCACATATTTTCCTTCCACTTTTGAATCTTCATAATTAGAAGAAAAATGTCCGGGATCTATGGCGATGCGGATATTTTGTAAAGGTTTAGAGGGATTGGATCTTGGCAATTTACTATCGCTGTTCATCGTGATAACCAAACTATCGAGCTGTTTTTTACTTAATTTGTTACATCCTTTTAAAGTGTATAGTTTCTGTTGTTCTTTTACTGATGAATTTTCAAAAAACTCAGATAAAACAGGCATTTCATTGGCGTAAACCGCAAATTCTTTTTCGTTCTTCTCATTCAAAATATATAAAGCGTTTGATTCAAATTTTACACGGTCATCAAGTGAGCCCTTCAGGTTAAGATATTTATCAAAGCGAACTTTACAATCTGCAATGGATTGCGATAGTCCGGTTTGGGCAATAAACATTAGTATGGGGATAATAAACCTCATTATAACAAATATATGCTTAAGTGCATCCAAGAATTTTGTAATTTCAGGCTTGTTATTAAAGTACAAATGTTAGCAACAGAACAAATTCAAAACATTAAAAAAGAGTTTAGCTATAAAACTTCGCGTTCAGGCGGTAAGGGCGGACAAAACGTGAATAAAGTAGAAACAAAGGTAGAGCTAAGTTTTAATGTTTCTGTCTCTGAAGTGTTAAATGATACTCAAAAGCAGATCTTGCTTGTTAAATTATCCCATAGGATAACGGAAAGCGGCGAATTAAAATTAACAGAAGAGAAATACCGTTCGCAATTGCGTAACAAAGAAGAGGTAGTTAAAAAATGCATTGAGATCATAAATAAAGCATTACACATTCCCAAAAAAAGAAGAGCAACAAAACCATCTAAAGCAAGTAAACAAAAAAGAGTGGAAGGAAAGAAAAGAAGAAGTGAAGTAAAACAAAACCGAAGAAAATTATTTTAATGAATTTGTTTAATAAAATATTCCGGCCTTTGGCTTTTGGTTTACACCTTATAGTTCTTGTGTGTTTGTATTTGAAATTCGGAATTAAATTTACCAATGAAAGTGAGAAGTATATAAGTATCGCAAAGAGTTTAACTTTAGATAATTTCAATACTTCGCTGCACTATCTTTGGTCGTACAGCACTTATATTTTATTTTTAACTGTTTGTTTAAAATTAGGTCTTTCTGTTTACTTCATTCTGTTTATCCAATATTGTTTTTGCTTAGTAGGATTTTATTTTTTTTACAAATTTATTTTAAGTCAAGATTTTTTTCCTGAAATATTCGCAAAAATTTCATTGTTGATCATCATGACTTGTCCGATAATTATTTATTGGCTGCTTACGTTTTATACCGAGAGTTTTTTCCTTTCTCTTGTCGTGATCACAACTTATTTAATGTTCAACGCAAAAACAAAAAAGAATTTTATTGTGGCCGGTATATTTGCTTTGCTAATGATGTTTTGCCGGCCGGTAGGCGTGTTTTACGTGATCGGATTGGTATTTGTCGTCTTAAAATTAAGATTATTTAAAGATGCATTTGCATTTCTTTGTGGCGCTAGTATTTTTGTCTTTACGGTAGTATTGTTTTTTCTTCCATTGCATTTTAACGATTTTGCTTTACCAATTTTTCAAGGCTCCGTTATTTGCGGATTCCCTTCTTATCCTTTCTATATATTAGCGGAAGGAAATTATACTTTATCTCAGGTATATTCTCATTTTCTCCAGGTAAAAGATATTTCCACGCTTTTAGATTTGTTTTTCAAAAAAGCGGTCTCGTTTTTTACCTTAACACGTCCATATTATTCTGTTGGTCATAACATAATTAATTCGCTATACTATGTTTTTTTGTTAGGCGGTTTATATTCGGTATTTGATCATTTTAAAAGGAAAAAAGAGCGCCCGTTTCTAAGCTATTTTATAGCCATTTTAACACCGAGTTTGTTAATTGTCGTTTTGGTGTATAACGAGTGGAGCGAGCGTTTTATAGTGCCTCTTTTGCCGTTTTTCATTGTGCTGACACTCCTCGCAATTAGCGATCTGAGTAAACGAAATCCCTCTCGGAAAGGTTAGGTCGCCAAGACTCATAATCTTTATAATTTTCAACAATATTTTGATAAAAAACCCGTTAACTAACTAGTTATTTTACAAAATATTAACTAAATTTAGATAGTTTATGCGCAAGGTATTAATATCAGGTTTTTTAGCTCTTTCAACTGTTGTTTTTGGTCAGATAGCAAAATACAGCAACGAATTTTTAAATGTGGGAGTAAGTGCCCGTGCTATGGCTATGGGTAACGCAAACGTTGCTTCTGTTAATGATGTTACTGCGGGTTACTGGAATCCATCTGGTTTATTATATCAGCAAAGTAATTTACAATTAGGTTTAATGCACGCCGAGTATTTTGCAGGAATTGCAAAGTATGATTTCATTGGCGCTTCAAAAAGAATTGATAGCAACAGTGTAGCGGGAATTTCTTTTATACGTTTTGGTGTAGATAACATTCCGAATACTTTAGAACTGGTTGATGCAAATGGTAACGTAGATTATTCAAGAATAAAATCATTCAACGCGGTTGATGCCGCAGTTTTAATTTCTTACGCGCGAAACATTGTAAAAATAAAAGGACTAAAACTAGGAGGAAATTTTAAAGTGATCCGCCGTAAGCTTGGGGATTTTGGAGGTGCGTGGGGTTTTGGTATGGACATGGGTGCGATGTACGATTATAAAAAATGGCACTTCGGCGCAATGGCGAGAGATATTACAGGAACATTTAATGCCTGGACCTATAACTTAAACGAGAATGATAAAAATGTTTTAGCACTAACAGGAAACCAACTTCCAACGAACTCAGTTGAAGTAACTGTTCCGAAATTAATTTTAGGTGTGTCGCGTAAATGGTTAGTTTGGAATGACAGGATCTCAATTTTAGGAGAAGCTAATTTCATTAATACATTCGACGGAAAGCGTAACACTGTTATAAAAACAAAAACCTGGAGCATGGAACCGAACCTCGGAACTGAAGTGGGTTACAAAAATATTGTTTTTGTAAGAGCGGGAATTGGCAACATACAAAAAGCATTGAATGCTAAAGGTGATGCATTCGTAACTACATTCCAGCCAAACGTCGGTGCGGGCGTGAAATATAAAATTTTCGCATTGGATTATGCTTTTACTGATATTGGCGACAGATCCATCGCGTTGTACTCTCATATTATCTCACTCAAAATAGATATCAATAAGAAACCCAAGTGAAACGTATAATTCATATCATGCTATTTGTCGCTTTAGCTTTTACGCTAAAAGCACAATTGTACGATAACGAATGGATCGACTTCAGTAAAAAGTATTACAAATTTAAAATCGGAAAATCAGGTTTTTACCGGATCGATTCTTTAGCTCTTGCTAAAAGCGGAATAAATGTAGCGACACTCAACCCAAAAAATTTACAATTATTTATTAAAGGGCAAGAAATTCCGGTTTACATTAAGGGTGAAGCGGATAATATGTTTAACGATACAGACTATGTTGAATTTTTTGCGGAAAAAAATGATGGCCGTTTTGATTCAGCGCTATACCGTAACATAACTTATTTACCTAATCCATATTTGTCATTGTTTAGCGATACGCTTCATGCATTTTTAACATGGAATAATTTAACCAGTAATAAAAGAATTATTGTTGAAACAGATACGTCAAGCGCAAGTTATACACCGGCTGCTTATTTTTATACTGAGAAAATTTTCACAATAAGAGACGAGTACAATCCCGTAGCGGAATATTTTAGCGGCGCCAGCGATCCGCGTTATACGAAAGGCGAAGGTTGGGGTAAAGGTTTGTATAATGGAGGAATTTATAATACTGGCATAAGTCCAATTAACATGTACAGCGTTTCTCCTTTACCGGTTTATGTAAATATTAATTTTTCAGGTTCGAGTGTTGAAGGAGGGACGGCTCCTTTCGATCACGAAATTAAAGGTGTGATCTATGACGGAACAAACACACAGGTTAAATTGTTCGATACACTTTTTAATGGATATAAATATTTTAAATACAATTTTGTATTTCAATCTAATACCTTAGGTAATGGTTCAAACATTGAAATGACATCAATTAATAACCCAATATTTACGGGTGTTAATAATCGTACCGCTGTTCATTTTATTTATTATAAATATCCTCAGTTGCCCGATCTGGCAGGTAATACGTTTTATAAATTAATGGTGGATGACGATGCCGTGCAAGCAAAAACATATTTAAAACTAACAGGTGTTAGTACAGGTCCGGGTAACACGCTTATCGTTCATGATGTAACCAATAGCAAACGCTTTGAATATAAAAGAGAATTAGGATTCACAAAAATTTTAGTTCCTAATTCAGGAAATCAAAAAGTATGTTACATAGGTGCAGAAATTTTGGCAATTAGTATCACCTCTCTTGTACCAGTTAATCAAACGGGATTTTTTACAAACTTCAGATCAACTATGGCTGATTCTGCTTTTGTAATTATCAGTCATCGTAATTTTATGACGGAAGCAGGTAATTATAAAACGTATCGCCAATCAGCTGCCGGTGGTTCTCATAATGTAGTTTTAGCTAGCATGGATGAAGTGTACGATCAATTTGGTTATGGTGTGGATCAACATCCTTTGTCGATCCGGAATTTCTGCAGGTTCTTAATAGATAGTTTACCATCTCATCCAAAAAATTTATTTTTAATAGGAAAAGGCATACAACACATCGACCTTCTAGCACTGCCTTACTCATGGGCGGCAAATTTAATACCATCGATGGGTATTCCTCCATCTGATAATTTGTTGACAGCCGGTTTAAAAACAAATGATTTTGTTACGCCGGAAATTCCTGTTGGACGATTAGCTGCGAAAACTCCGGCAGATGTTGCAAGTTATTTAGCTAAAGTAATACAGCACGAAAATCCGGTAAACTGTCCGTCAGAAACTTATGATTGGAAAAAACATGTGCTTCATTTTGCCGGCGGTACAGATGCAAGTCAACAAACACAGTTCGAGAATTATTTAAATGTTTATAAAGGTATTATTCAGGATACATCTTACGGTGGTATAGTATACGACTTTAAGAAAACAACAACTGCACCTGTGCAAATAACGGTAAGTGACTCTGTGAAAAATCATTGGAACTACGGTGTTAGTTTAGTAACTTTTTTCGGTCACGGTTCTTATGTTGGGTTTGATCAAGCTATCGATGATCCTAATACTTATAGTAATTCAGGAAAGTATCCATTGTTCATTGCTAACTCTTGTTATTCAGGCAATATTCATACTTACAACATTACAAGTACTTCTGAAAGATTTGTATTGGCAGATCAAAAAGGAAGTATCGCATTTATTGCAGCAACTTCTTTAGGCTTTGTGGGCGCATTACATAATTACACAGATCAGGTTTACTTAGGGTTGTCGCACAGTTTATATGGTAAAGGAATTGGAGAAATTGTTAGAACAGCTTGTTATAAAACATCTCTTATTGGAGATCCCCTTCAGGATTTCACTTCATTAGATATGACATTACATGGCGATCCGTCCATAAGAATTTCACCTGGTGGTTTACCTGATTATGCTATAAATAACAGCAGCGTTGAATTTGATACTAAGTCAAAAACTGATTCTTTAGGCATTACAATTTTTACAACTAATTTAGGTAAGGCTATTAAAGATTCAATTATTGTTCGTATCGAAAGAACTTTCGCTAATGGTGATTCTGTAACCATTTTTAAAAATATAAAAGCGCCTTATTTGCGAGACACATTACAATTTTTCACTGCAATAGATTTTACAAGAGGCATAGGTTTAAATAAATTTAAAGTAAAAGTAGATGCTTACAGTGCCGTTACAGAATCATGCGAAAGTAATAACGGCACTACAGGAACGGTTGATGTATTTATACAAGGCGGTGATATTACTCCGGTCTATCCTTACAAATACGCTGTTATCCCAACTACATCAACAATAACTTTAAAAGCAAGCACAGCAGATCCTTTTTCAGGTACACGAAATTATAAAATGCAATTAGACACTACCGATGCATTTACATCGCCTTTAACATCCACATTAATAGCCAGCAGTGGTGGGGTAGTTGAGTGGACCGTTAGTTTACCTTTTGCAGACAGCACCGTGTATTTTTGGCGGGTAACCAAAGATTCAATTGGTCCGCAAGAAGGGTATGTATGGAAAGAAAGTTCTTTTCAAACAATAACTAGTAAACACGGGTGGGGACAATCGCACTTCTTCCAATTTAAAAACGACGGTTATCAGTTTGTAAAATATAAAAAACCTTTACGGAAATTTGTTTTTGAGAATGATGTTGTGTCTTTGTTTTGCAGAACAGGAATCATTTATAAAATTGATCCGCTTAATATTGTTTATTCATTAAATGGTTCTGTTAAGCATACATGGTGTTGCGAAAGATACGGTTGGACCATAGCTGTTTTCGATTCCATTTCAGGTAAACCATGGATAGCCAATGCAGCTGCTGTAACACCAACAGTTGGTCCGTATGGCGATTTCCTTTGTTTTCCGTCGGTTCAGCAATTAAGTGCTTTTGATTTTGGTTATTGGACGTATAACGATGCTGCAGGAAATATACATCCTAACTGGACAAAGGATCTGAATGATTTTCTGGATGCTATTCCGCCTAATAATATGGTGTTAGCATACTCTGCACAAGAACACGCTTCGTCTTTATTCAGTAATTCATTGTACACAGCTTTCGAAAGTTTTGGCAGTGGCAAGATCAGAACTTTAAAAGATACAACACCATTAATTATTTTCGGTCGTAAAGGAATGAAAGCCGGATACGCGCACGAAGTGGAGGCAGTAAATACATATACACCAATTGAATTAAACGATAGCATCCAAACAAAATGGAATAATGGATTTGTTGCCTCGGAAATAATTGGTCCGGGTTACAAATGGAATAGTTTTCATTGGAAAGTCAAAAGTTTAGATGCAACCGCAGGTGATACAACCATTGTAAAAATTGTTGGTATAAAAGCTAATGGCACTATCGATACTTTAAAAACATTTGCGCAGGATAGTTTAAATGTTTTAGATCTTTATAATTATGCCGATGCAAGCATTTATCCGTATTTGAAATTAATCGCGTTTAAAAAGGATAATATATTCCGCACCTCGCCGCAATTAAAATTCTGGTATGTGTTGTACGATGAAGCGCCGGAGTGCGCCATTAATCCTAAAAAAGGATTTAAGGCAATTAACGATACTTTACAGGAAGGTGATAATGTAACTATGATCTTACCAATAGAAAATGTTGGAACTATTCCTTTCACAGATAGTTTAGTAATTACTTATTGGATAGAAGATGCAAACCGTGTTATTCATTATCTGCCGCAGAAACTAAAAGCAAAGCCATACAATCCCGGCGCTGTTATTTTAGATACCATTAAAGTAAATTCTTATTTATATCCGGGCAATAATGCTTTATGGGTTGATGTGAATCCGCCTCAAAATTCTAAATACCAAAAAGAACAATATCATTTTAACAATATAGCGCGATACCCTTTTTCAGTTAGCAGGGATATAACTAATCCTTTGTTGGATGTAACATTTGATGGTGTAAGGATCATGAATGGCGATATAGTTTCCGCTAAGCCATATATTTTAGTGAACTTAAAAGACGAAAATAAATTTTTAGTGCTTAACGATACTTCATCATTTGCGGTGTTTGTAAAAAAACCAAGTGATTTAGTTGAGCAACGTATTTATTTTGCCGCAGGATTAAAATTTACACCGGCGCAATTACCAAATAACAGTGCTAAGATCGAATACAATCCCGCTTTAGGTGAAGACGGAAAACATATTTTAATTGTGCAGGCAAGAGACAGAAGCAGTAATCAATCCGGTGCAATTGATTATCGAATTACTTTTGATGTCATAAATAAATCTACCATTACTCAAGTTGTAAATTATCCGAATCCATTTAGTACATCAACGCGTTTTGTATTCAATTTAACAGGAAGCGAAGTGCCTGAAATGTTTAACATACAAATTATGACCATCACAGGTAAAATAGTTAAAACAATTATGAAGGATGAATTAGGCCCGCTGCATGTTGGACGAAATATAACTGAATACGCCTGGGATGGTAAAGATGATTTTGGGGATAAATTAGCAAATGGAGTTTATTTATATAAAGTACAAACTAAAATAAACGGACAAAGCATTGAACACCAAAGCACAGAATTAGATGGGTATTTTAAAAAGGAAATTGGTAAAATGGTAATAATGAGATAATATGATTAGAAATTACTTAGGAATATTTTTGGCTTTGTTTTTTATTTGTAATTCAACTTCCGGTCAGATGAATTATAGGATCGGTGATATCGCCAATGAAACCATTGAAGTTTACGACACCAACAAAGTAGCGGTTAAATTAAAAGTACCTGATGATGCAGGATATTTGATAGTTTATAATTACCGTTGGGTTAACGCCGGTAATGGTGTTGATGCAAAAGATTCAATAAAAGTATTAGAAGAAAAAATAGCAGAAGCAATTGTTGGTGGAATGATCGGGAAACTGCATGTGATCTGTATTTCCTATGATAAAGATGCGAAGTATGACGACTGGATCAATCTTATTAAAAAGGAAAAACCTTTAAAAACAAATTCAAGATATAAAGTGGATTATTATAATTTGCACAACAACGGTATTGGTGAATTAAAATCTAAAGCTTTGTTTAGCCGGCTGTGTTTAATTGGACCTGATGGGAAAATTTTATTGTGGTCGAAATATTTTGCGGGTTTCAGATATCATAGAACTGAAGCAAGAATAAATGTGAAAGCTAAATTAGTTACTTCAGATAGTAAAGGTGTTAAAACGCCGTTAAATAATGCATTGGTCCATGTTGATTCGGGAGATATGTTTGACACTATTGCGAAAACAAGAACTGATAAATACGGTGATTTTGAACTGAATTTACCTAACGACAAGAAAAAATATAAAATTAAGGTTAAACCTCAAGATGAGAAAACAAAGAATATCTCAATATTAACGAGACAAGGTCAGGAAATTCAGAAAATGGAATTAAAAGCAACGGGTTTTGAATATGAATTGTTGAGTGCAGATATTATCGTGTTAGCTGAAATTCAAACGGAAGACATAAGTTTGAAATATGAATTATTCAACTCATCAACCCGTCTTAAAGACTTAACTACCGATGAAAATATTTTTTATCCTGTTTCAAAAACAGAAATAAAACCTGAATCGAAAATTATTTTAGATAAGATCGTAAAAATTTTAAACGAAAATCCAAAAGCAAAACTAGAGATCATTTCACATACCGATGCCATTGGTGATGATGCAGCAAATATGGAATTATCATCGAAACGAGCCTTAACTGTAGCAGATTATTTTATTAAAAGCGGTATAAAAGCTGATAGAATTAAAGCAATAGGTAAAGGTGAAACCCAAATACGCAATCGCTGCGGAAACGGGGTGGCTTGTTCAGATCAGGAACAGGAATATAACCGCCGCACAGAATTTAAGTTCACTAAATAGGGTTTTAATTCCCTTTGATAATTTTTTTAGTGAACATTAAAAATCGAAACTATAACCAATTCCATAAACGAAATCTTTTTCTAAAATGTAGTTATAAGCTTGGTATGTGTTATGTTGTTTAAACCATGCACCATTCTGAATACGGTTTTGATACATAAAATACAATTCCAGTTGCTGTTTTTTGAAAGTGTTTAGGAATAACCCTATGAAAGTTCTTGTTCTGTCAATACCTTTGATCTGCGGACTGTTTAATGGAATGTACAATTCTTCGGCGGCGTAAAAAGTTAAACGCTTATTTAATTCGTACTTAGCAATAAATTTATTTCTAATATAGTGAAACGGAGTAATCCCATAATAACTTGTGTATGGATTGTTAAACTGAAATTGATACATTGCTCTGTACATAAACCGCCATCGAGCTAAGTCTTTCTTGAATGTCATGGCAATGTAGTATTGATGAATAGTTCCAAATGAAATAGGGTAATCGTCAGACTTAATAAGCATTCGTTTTTGCGTAAACACGTAATCGGCTAAGATCTTAATATTCTTAGTTATTTTATAGGTAACTCCAACATCGGCATAGGCAAAATTAAAAGTAGATGCATTATTGGTCCAGCGGTCTTGTTGATTAAGGTGAACAGATATTTTTTTATTTACTTTTTTCTCTAAGTATAAATTAAACCAAACTTGGGCATCATTAAAGCTGTATGTTTGAGCAATTGAGAATGAGCTCAGGGCAATAAATATGGCAACAAGAACTCGCTTCATTTAATTAAAATAAACCTTATTCGTAATAGTAAATTTTAATTTGAGCGGCATCTTTTAAAAAATCTATTTTTTGAATTGAAATTCGGTGAATGTTTATACCGGTTCTTTTTTTAATATCAGCCATTAAGGCTTCTTTACTTTCAGACTGTATAAGTTCTATGTTTTCGTAAATTATAAGCTTTGCCATTTCCTTTTTCATTAAGGCATTACTTTCTAATAAATAAGTAATAATAAGAATTACAAAGGTTATGCCTCCTAAAAATAAATATTCAAGTGAATCAGGAGCATCTTTTATTTTTGTCACTGCGCATACTAAGCCTATAGCAATAGTTAAAAAAAGATAAGTCATATCCTTGATGGATATATCTTCAGTACGGTAACGTAACATGCTAAAAACGGCAAATAAACCAAAAGCAGCGCCCATTGAAAGGTCAACTTTATTTAAAAGAAACGAAATTAAAAATATAATAAGATTGAAAATGAAAAAAGTAAAAAAGAGTTCGCGGTGTTTATAGATCGGATAATAAATAAACCTGACCAGAACAAAAACTGATGCGAGATCAATTAAAAGGCGAGCGCCAATTTTAGAAGTTACTTTCATCATGGCTTCCATGCCTGTAACTGTTACGGTTTCATCAACCACTTGAAGAACTGTTAGGATCATATCAGATGTTTTATTAAATGTATTTTTTCTTTGAAATTATTTTTCTTTACTGAATCGCAGGTTAACGCAATACCGAGGCAATATTTACTAATTGAGCCTTGACGTATGTGATATTTTTTCATCACTTTTAAAAATGGTGAAGCCTTTCTTTTTTCCTGTTTTACTTCTGCAATTACTAAATTACTTAAATTTTTTGTCACACCTTCGTTAACATATTCCAGATCCAGGTCAATTGTTAAACGTTCAGTATCAGTTTTATTCACGAGTGTTAAACGACTATAGTTAACCCATAAAACCGGAAGAAGGGTTTTAGGTTCAAATGGAAGCATTTTATTTAAAAAAATTTCAGCTTCTCCTTCCCATATTTCAGGAACATCCTTTTTTTTAATTCGGTCTTTGATCGTGCGACCCTTATTGTTTTTAAACTTCACTTCCAAAAATCCGATATTGGATTCTATGTATGTACGATGTCTTATTTTATACCGGTTTAATTCGCCATTATGATGTTTTATATATAAATTTAATTTAGTGGTGTCGTAATACAATGTTTTATAACGGCTAATACGTTTACCGTCGATTTCAAGCACATAGTAGAACTCTGAAATATCATTTAATATTTCCTCAAACTGATTAAAATTAAAAGTAAACTTTGTGTCAGTTCTATTCATTAGTTTCACTCCATCCATTTTTTTAAGACTGATGGGAGCAAACTTTTCTAATATTTTAAATTCGTCTTTCAATTATTTATATCCGTAAGTGTATTTACGTATGTTAATTGTTTTTCCTGAAGGATCTACCGTTTTTCTTTCAGTTTTCAAACCTTTTGTGTCATAGGTGTAAAAATGCGTTTTAATTTTTTGTCCAGCAGCGTCAAAAACTTGTTCTTCTGTTTTTTCTCCCAGTGAATTATATTTAGCAATTCGTTTTTCGGTTTGTTTTGTTTTGGCATCGTATTCTTCCTCTTCTATTACGTCTCCATCTTTATTGTATTTGAATTTACGGATCGATTTTAATGAGCCATCCTTGGTATAATCCGTTTCTTCCAGAGTTTCGCCGCTTTTATCAAAAACAGTTTTTTTAAAATCGAGTGTTTTGCCATTCTCAACATCAACAACGGTTGTTGATTTGATGCTGTTTTTTTTGACTTCTTTTTTACTCTGCGAAAAAGAAACCTGAACAATTAAAAACAGGATACAAAAAACATTTAAAGCGCTAGGCATATTACTCTTAATTAATTTAGGATAATTAATTTTCCGGTGTAAGTAAAGTTATTATTTAGTAAAGTATAAAAGTAGATCCCGGCAGCCGGCTTTACTGATAGATCAAATTTAGAAGAATCAACTATTTCTTCATGTAAAATTTCATTTCCTGATATATTTGTAATAATAAGGGTACATTTTGTATTGTTCCCATTAAAATCAAAAGTTATTTTTCCATCTGAAGGATTAGGGTAAACTTTCATTGGTAATTTATCACTGTTTGTCTTGACTACAGTGAAAGGGTTTCCGGAAGCATCAATTTTATAAGCATATATATCTCTTATAACAGTGCGTGTATCAGTAAAAGCATTTATACTTGATCCGTTAGCTAAACCAATTGTGGCATCATTTATTTGATGACCACCAGGAGCAATCCCTATGTTTACGCCGCTTATCCCCCATAATCGAACCCCTATGGCGTTTAAACGCTGACTATTAATATCCCAATTCCCGGCACTTGAATCTTGATAAGCAATTATAGTTCCGCCAACACCATCTCCAACAACATTTGGATTAATTTGATTATTCAAGGCATTTGAAACTACTACACCATTAGCTGGCCATTGTGCAGCACCGGCTAAATTTAATCGTTGCGCATAAATATCTAAGTTAAAAACCCCTGCTCTTGCATCCTTCCATGCAATTACAACAGCGTTACTCATATATTGAGAACTAATATCAATAGCAGTTTGCGCACCAATTGAATTACAAACAGCAATTCCATTAGTCGACCACTGAATTGCGCCTGAAGCATTTACTCTTTGTGCGTAAACATCATAATCAATACCGCTTCTATTATCTTGCCAAACTATAACTGCGCCACCAGCATTATCTAGCGCAACTTTAGGATTGGATTGAGTTCCGGCTATGTTTGAAAGATTAATTCCATTCGAAGTCCATTGGGCAACACCACTAAGATTTAATTTTTGCGCATAAATATCATAATCCGAGCCGTTACGTTTGTCTTGCCATGCAACAAATATTTCTCCAGATAAGGAGATTTGGGCTTTCGGACTAGATTCTGCAAAAGGAAGGGAAGAAACAATTGCTCCACCTGACCATTGAGTTAAACCCCCTGGACTTAAACGCTGACCAATAATTCCATAACCTGAACTAACAGAATCTTGCCATATTACAATTGCACCACTGCTGCCATCAGGTAATAATTTTGGATTTTTTTGAGACTTAACGCTCAAGTTAACTACAACACCGTTTGCTGTCCATAAAACATTCCCTGATGAGTCGATTCTTTGTGCATAGAGATTTTTTTTGCCGCTTCTTTTATCTTCCCAAACAATGATAGCACCACCAACACTATCAGTTATGATTACTGGTGCATTTTGTAAAGCAGGGTCTATACAAAGGGCTACACCATTCGTAGTCCATAATGTAACACCTGAATTACTGATCCTTTGAACATAAATGTCGGCATTAACTGTATCGTTTCTGTAATCTTCCCAGACAATGATCGATCCGCCTTTTAAATCAGAGGTAATTTTAGGATTATCTTGTTTATTGATTTGAGTACAGATCGTATTATTTATTGCGGCGCTCGGATTCCATTGTCCGAAGAAATAATTAGCAGTTATAATAAACAAAAATGTGTAAATTTTCTTCATATAAATTATTTATTAATTATGATGTCATCAAGATTAACAACTTGTTTATTTGATGTAATGTCAACTTCTATTATTACCGGAAGTGTTTTGTTTGATCCTGCAATATGAATTGTAGTATCGCGGGAAAGAGCGAAAATTTTATAATGACCTTTGTTTAAATATAAAAATTCAAAAGAGCCGTCTATTGATGTATTAACATTGTTTCCAACTGCATTATCATTCCCATAACTAATGTAAACATTCTCACCCGCACCATAAAATTCAGAAATGGGGGCACCAAATGCAGAAGCATTAAAGTCCTTTATGTAAACTTTCCCTTTTATAGAGGCTTTTCCGCCAGGACCAGCTGGTTTTTTGCAAGCCCCACAAATTAAGACTACTAAGCAAAATAAACCGATTGAAAACAAGTACTTTAAACAACGCATATAGCAAATTTAATAAAAAAATAACAATAACGTAACATAGCAAAGCATTACTTCAGAATCAGAACAGAATTAAGGGCCTTTTTAGCCTAAAACCATAAAGTTTATCTTTCTTCCAATAGAAACTAACCTTAGTGGCTTTGCCTTTTGCCGGGATCAATCTTTTTAAATCTTCTGTCGGTTAACGATAATAAAAAATTCTCCAGATCTTTTTTTTCGGTTTCAGTTAAACCTAATGGTTTATTTAAAAGTGTATCTCTGTTTATACTATTATTAATGAATTTATCAGGTTCATTATAATAATCGATCACTTCCCTTAATGTTTTATGCATACCCTTGTGCATGTAAGGTGGCGTCATTGCTATATTGCGTAATCCCGGTGTTTTAAATTTTCCAAGATCATTTAATTTTCGCGTAACCATAAATCTCCCGCTGTCATTCAGATCTTTTCCATTGAATAAACCAATATTACGGAATTGATCAGTTGTAAAATCCGGACCAAAATGACAATCAAAACATTTCCCTTTCACATTAAAAATATCTTGTCCGCGTTGTTCAGAAATCCCGAATTCTGTTGTATCACCTTTTTTCATATAATCATCAAAAGGTGTATCGCCGGTTTCCAATGTGCGTTCGTATGCTGCAATTGCTTTTCCAATATTTTTCCGGTTTGGTTTCTCATTATAGATCTTCTTAAAAAAAACAAGATATTGTTTATGTCTGTACAATCTGTCAATGATAACACTTACCGGTAAATTCATTTCGATGGGATTTTCCATAGGACCG
>JANYCL010000452.1 GCA_025360355.1 Sphingobacteriaceae bacterium | reverse complement strand
TGCATTTTCTAAACCCCCTGCAAAACCACGTTTAGATGATGAAAACTCAATGCTTCGCATATATGAATTAGTTTGCAATTGCAACATCCATGTTGCGCCACCATCCTTAGTATGTAATATTTGACTGTCAGAATTTACAGTCCAACCAGTATCTTTGTTTAAAAAACAAACATCATCGTATCTCGGATATTGGCCAGAAGGGGTCGGAGTATTTGTTGCCAACCAAGGACTTTGTGATTTAATTGAAACAAAATTCAATAACAATACAATTCCGAAAACTATTTTTTTCATAATAATTAATTTAAGTCTTTGCGGGAATTGTTTTATATAATCAAATATACAAAAATTAAATCGATCTCACATCAATATTAAATCCGCATTTAAAATGTCCGAGCGGACAATCTTTAGATCCATGCAAACCGCAAGGGCGGCACTCCAAGTCTTTCACTTCAATGATTCTTGAATTATCAGAAAGTGGTGTAAAACCAAATGCTGGAACAGTTGAGCAGAAGAAAGCAGTTACGGGTGCGTTCATTGCCGATGTTAAATGTAAAGGTGCGCTATCATTCACATAATTCATTTGCGCGTCTTTCATTAATGCGGCAGATTGTAATAAAGTTAATTCTCCTGTTAAAACTTTAGAGTTTTGATGTTTAGATTTTGACTTCAAGCTGTTAGACAAACCCATATCGTTCTTAGAACCGAGAATATAAATTTTTATATCTTCAGGTAATGCATCACAGAATTCTATCCATTTAGTCTCAGGTAATTGTTTTGTGCGCCAAATAGAAGCCGGAGAAATAGTAATGTATTTTTCGTTTTTGTACTGAGATACTTTTTCAAGATCCTGTTTTGTTGGATACAATTTTGGTTTCGAAACAGTTTTATCGGTTATATCTTCGATCAATTCGTTGTAGCGTGCTGTTTCGTGTCGGCCATCGCCAATAATGTGTTTTACTTTTTTAGTGAATAGAAAAGAGAAAGGAGTTTCTGAATAACCTGCTTTATATTTTGCTCCCGAAAATGCTGTAATAAATCCGGAGCTCATGAAACGGTGCAAATTAATTACCGCATCAAATTTTAAAGCGCGCACTTGTTTAAGATTATTGAATAACGAAACGTATTTTCCTTCACTTTTATTCCAAACCAAGATCTCATTTAAAAAAGGATGTTCTGCAAACAAACTTTCATTTCCTTTTTTCACCAATAAACTTATTTTTGCTTGCGGAAAAGAATGATGCAGTTTTTCTAATACAGAACTCGCGAGTATCGCATCGCCAATAAAAGCAGTTTGTATAACGAGAATATTTTTAAATCTTTTTTCCAAATTACCTGTCAACCATTGCTAAACCTATCATTAAAAAATAAGTTGTGATCAAACATAAGTTATGCAACAACTGATCGAATCCTATCATTACAAAAAATAATCGCATATTTTTTTGTTCCCAAAAACGGGATGTGATTTTTGATGTGAAAAAGTCAACAACAAAGTGTAAACCAACATTTATTCCCCACCAAATCAAAGCCCAACGCATATCAGAAATATTAAAACCAATAATAAAAGCGCTTATCAAACTCACTAAACCATAAACACCAACGTGAATGCTTAACCATTTAAAGCTTTTGCTTTTACCGGTTGCCATTTTCGATGACTGAAAAACAAAGTCAGCCAAAAAATGAACAACGAATATTAGTAAAATAACTATCATTACACTGCTACATTATGTTCTCGCAAAGCATCGTTCAAAGATGTTTTTAGATCAGTACTTGGTTTACGTTTACCAATGATCAATGCACAAGGCACTTGAAAATCTCCTGCAGGAAAAGTTTTTGTATATGAACCGGGGATCACAACACTTCGTTCAGGCACATAACCTTTTGTTTCAACAGGTTTTTCTCCTGTTACATCAATTATTTTAGTTGATAAAGTTAAAACAACATTCGCACCTAGCACAGCTTGCTTTCCTACTCTCACACCTTCAACAACAATACAACGGGAACCAATGAAACAATCATCTTCAATTATTACAGGTGCGGCTTGTACAGGTTCTAAAACTCCGCCGATACCAACACCACCGCTGAGATGTACATTTTTTCCTATTTGAGCACAACTTCCAACCGTAGCCCATGTATCCACCATACTTCCGCTATCCACATAAGCACCAATATTTACATAACCCGGCATCATGATAACTCCCGGAGCTAAAAAAGAACCATAACGCGCAACAGCGGGCGGCACAACGCGCACTCCCAATTTTGCATAGTCTTTTTTAAGTGCCATTTTATCGTGGTATTCATACGGACCAATTTCAATAGTTTCCATTTTACGAATGGGAAAATAAAGAATGACTGCTTTTTTTATCCAGTCGTTTACTTTCCAAGAGCCGTCGGCTAGAGGTTCTGCGACACGTATTTTTCCTTTATCAAGTAATTCAATTACCTCGTTAATGGTTTTTTGTGTGCTTGCTTCTTTAAGCAATTCGCGGTTTTGCCAAGCGGCTTCTATAATGGTTTGCATAAGTACGCAAGTTAGTAAATTTTATTTTTCAGAAGTAATTTCATTTTTATGCTAAATTGCAGGGAAATGCGGCTTGTTTCCATTGTAATATTTATGGTTTTTATTGGGGAAATTAGCTCTCAGCCCTTGGTAATTGCTCACCGCGGAGCCAGTGCTTATAAACCGGAAAATAGTATTTCGGCCTTTGATGAAGCCATAAAAATGAAAGCGGATTACATTGAAACCGATGTGCACCAAACCAAAGATGGGATCGTGGTTATAATGCATGATTTTACTGTCAAACGCACTTGTACATCTTACTCCAAAAATAAAATAGTCATAAAAGATCTGAGTTTTACCGAATTCTCCTCTCTAAAAATAAAAAACACCAATGAAAATTCTCCAAGTTTAGATTCAGCTATAAAATTTATTAACGGCAGGTGTAAATTATTAATTGAAATAAAAAAAGGTGGAGATTATTATCCAAACATCGAAAACAACATTTTAGCGGTCATAAAAGCCAACAATGCCGAGAGTTGGGTAGATATTATTCACTCATTCGACAAACAAGCATTGCTCAATTTACAGAAAGAAAAAACAGGTGTTAAACTTCAAAAATTAATTGTCTTTCGCTTTCCCTTAGCCAGTTTTACCTTTAGTAAAAAGACCGAAAAAGATGATTTTAGCGATT
>JANYCL010000412.1 GCA_025360355.1 Sphingobacteriaceae bacterium | reverse complement strand
GCAAGACTCACTTTTTTCTGAATTAAGATGATGCGATTCGGTTTTGATTTTAAGATCTCGACCGCTTTTGCTGAATATGATGGAGCTATCACCACTTCACAAAACAGCTTGTTCACCTCAGCGGCGGTCTCTTCATTAATTTCTTTATTCGCAATCAAAATTCCTCCGAAAGCTGAAACCGGATCTCCGGCCAAAGCATCCAAATATGCTTGTTTTATGGTTGGGCGACTCGCTACTCCGCAAGCATTATTATGTTTTAAGATCGCGAAAGTTGGTTCTGTGAAATCAGCAATTAGATTAACGGCGGCATCAACATCCAAAAGGTTATTGTAAGATAATTCCTTCCCGGCCAATTTATCAAACATGGCATCGAGGTTTCCGTAAAAAACACCTTTTTGATGCGGGTTTTCCCCGTAACGTAAAACTTGTGCCGACTGAATACTTTGTTTGAACTGCGGAATATTTTCTGTTTGATTGAAATAATTGAAAATAGCTGAGTCGTAATGAGAACTTGTTGCAAAAGCTTTTCCTGCAAATTGTTTACGATCGCTCAGATCTGAAAAACCATTTTTGCTTTCTAATAGATCCAATAAAGGTTTGTAATCGTGACGGGAAGAAACGATCACCACATCATTGAAATTCTTTGCAGCAGCACGGATCAAAGAAATTCCGCCAATATCAATTTTCTCAATGATATCTTGTTCAGATGCGCCTTTGCCAACAGTTTCTTCGAATGGATAAAGATCAACGATAACCAGATCGATGTTTGGAATATCGTGTTGCTCCATTTGAGCGACATCACTTTTTAATTCGCGGCGACCTAAGATCCCGCCAAAAATTTTCGGGTGCAGGGTTTTTACACGGCCTCCTAAAATTTCAGGAAAAGAGGTTAATGACTCCACCGCTTTTACAGGAACTTTTAAATTCTCGATAAAAGTTTGGGTACCGCCGGTGCTGTAAATGGTGACACCAAGCTCGTTCAGTTTTTTAATTACCGGTTCTAAATTATCCTTATAAAAAACCGAGATAAGGGCGCTGTTTATTTTCTTCAATTCGCTCATAATGCTGAGGCTAATTTTGATTTATTTATCCTAAGTAAATTGCTTTTGCCTCGCATTATCGCGAGTGTAAACCTCGAGATAATAAATGCAAAGGGCAAAGATAGGATAAGACCTTGCTTTTGAGAGGGCTGTTGAAAAAAAGTGGAAATTAGGAAAGAATTTAAATGCCGTTACTTATTATTAACCCATTTTTCCGTTTTGGATTTCCCATCTTTAGTAACAATTTTTATTAAATATACCCCAGAGTTGAAATCAAAGTTATTCAATTCGACTTTATTCATAAAACTATCTATTTCATAATGGGTTATTTCCTTGCCGGAACTTTCATAAACAAAAAGCGTGGCAGATTTATTGGCCATTGGAAGAGTGTATTTAATAGTCGAGCCATTATTAGAAGGGTTAGGTAAAACTTGAATAAAAATATCGTCGCTCATAATAGGATTAGCAGGGTTTTGGACGAGTGACATAATTCCGCCAATACACTCTTGACAAGTTAATTGACCAGGTAAATCATAAATAAATTCATCCCCTTGTGGAGCTGGTGCTGGATATGTTTTTGTAAGAACCATTTTTACACCAGAAGAGTTTCGGATGATAAAAGCTTTGTTATTATTGGGATCATTTAGAGTAATTCCATTGCTCGTAATCGTACAACTATCTCTTTGAAATATTACATTTCCGAGCTCATTAATTATAGTAACAGTTGGCTTATAATAACTTCCAACGTAATTCCAATCATTAACCAAAAATTCCAATGTAGTATTGTTAGAATCAAAGAGGTCTTCGGAAACCGCATATACTCTTGGTGCGTTTAAAGTCAAGGGTATATTAATGTTTTTATAAATGGTAAAATTCAGATTATAAACAATAAGTTTTGAATTTACCTTGTCAAGCCTATAATACTTATATCCAGAATTAGAAAGCCTTGTCATATTTAAAGATTCATAATTCTTATCAATATTCAAAAAGGAAGTGCTTAACGTTATTTGTCCAAAAGAAATATTTGACAAAATAACCAGTATCAAAATATACTTTTTCATATTGTTAGATTTAATTATTAACATTTTACGCAATAACCGGAGGCGGTTCCATTACATGTCCGCAGCTTTTGCAGGTTCTGTGATCTTTGGAATTATAGAATTTTGAGAATACAGACTGGAACTGAGTTGCAATATCAGTAAGCGTAAAATATTCTTCGTATAATTTGACATTACATTTTTCGCAGAACCACATTAAACCGTCCTTTTCCCCATCGCGGCGGCGACGCTCCATAACTAATCCAATAGTTCCATCAAAACGTTTTGGGTTATGCGGAACTCTCGGCGGTAATAAAAAAATATCTCCTTCGTTAATAGGAACATCAACTGCTTTTCCGTTTTCCTGAATTTGAACTACAACATCACCTTGTAATTGATAAAAGAATTCTTCACTCTCATTAAAATGATAATCCTTCCGCGAATTTGGTCCGCCAACAACCATGACGATAAATTCGGTGTCTTTGTAAACAACTTTATTATTTACAGGAGGTTTTAAAAGATGGCGGTTTTCATCTATCCATTTTTTAAAATTAAAAGGTCTTGTTACTGACATGTTGAGGAAATTTTATTGATTAAAGTTAAGGGAAAAAAGTGAAAAATCAACATTCCGTATGTTTAACCCCTACGGGGTAAGAAGTTTTGTTTGTATCAGCTTTTACCGATATATAACCCCTATGGGGTAAAAACAATACAATCCCGGAGGGATTATATATCGGTAAAAACTCCAAAACAAAACAAATTTCCAACCCCGTAGGGGTTGAACCTTACACCAATTTATTTTTCATCAGGTATTCGGCTATTTGAACGGCATTTGTAGCGGCACCTTTACGTAAATTATCGGCTACCACCCAAAGATTTAAGGTTTTTGGCTGTGATTCATCGCGACGGATGCGTCCCACAAAAACTTCATCCCTGTTATGAGCATTCATTGGCATTGGATAAATTTGATTAGCGACATCATCTTGTAAAATAACGCCATCCGTATTTTTCATCATTTCAAAAATATCTTTAACCTCAAATTCATTTTCAAATTCAATATTCACGCTTTCGCTGTGTCCGCCCATTACAGGAATGCGGACAGTCGTTGCGGTGACAGCAATTGAATTATCGCTCATTATTTTTTTGGTCTCATTCACCATTTTCATTTCTTCTTTGGTGTAACCATTTTCGGTAAAGACATCAATTTGTGGAATAACATTCAGATCGATCGGATATTTGTAAGCCATTTCTCCTTTTGTCCCGGCGCGTTCGTTATTCATTTGTGTCACAGCTTTTACGCCTGTGCCAGTTACAGACTGATAAGTTGAAACCACAACACGTTTAATTTTATATTTTTTGTGCAGCGGATTTAAAACAACAACCATTTGTATGG
>JANYCL010000398.1 GCA_025360355.1 Sphingobacteriaceae bacterium | reverse complement strand
ACTGCAGTTGATTTTCATAATGTGATCGGTGCTAAACGTAAAGAAGAACGTTTACGGTATTTAAAAAATTATTGGTACGATAAAGTAAAAGCTTTACCCAAAATTGTTCAGAAGACTTCTTTTAAGCCGGAATATTCTTGTGCGATCGCGCATGTTGGATTTGATGGATGGAAAGGCGGAGATATTGAAGCTAAATTATGGGACAAACATAAAATACATTCATCTACTTTTGTTTACGAAAAATTAAACGGGATCCGTGTTACGCCAAGTGTATATACAAGCACTAGAGATCTGGATATTTTAGTTAAAGGCTTAACTGAAATTTCTAAAATGGATGTACCAACAGCTTCTAAGTAATCATGCCCTTCGGCAAGCTCAGGATGACTCTGACTGCTAAATAGAATTTATATGAAAAGAACAATCTTACTTTTGATTTCCGCAATACTTGTAACTATAGGAATATTTTCGTTTGCGGATAAAACTCCTGAACGTTTAGTTATTTTAACCGATAAAGCTCCTAAACCGATTGGTCCCTATAGTCAGGCCATAAAAATTGGGAATACACTTTATGTAGCCGGACAAGTTGGATTTACCACAGAAGGAAAACTGGATACAAGTTCGGTTGAGAATGAATGCAGACAAGCTATCAATAATGTAAAAGCAATTGTTGAAGCAGCCGGAATGAACATGCAGCAAGTTGTAAAAGCAACTTTATATGTAAAAGACCTAAAGAATTTCGCGAAAATAAATGAAGTTTATGGTTCTTATTTCGCTTCAAATCCACCTGCCCGCGAAACAGTTCAGATAGCAGCTTTACCAAAGGGCGCTAATTTCGAGATCTCGGTGATCGCCGTTAAGTAAATTTTCTTTTTTAAGCATGCAACCTTCATTTTTTTTGTCGTATTTAGTATAAGAACCCGAGATAAAGTATGGGAGATATCCCAAATTATACAGACGTCAATATTGCCATAATTGAACGTTGCAAAAAAGGCGAGAGAAAAGCTTTCCAGGAATTATATGACCTGTATGTTAACGCCATGTTTAATATTTCGGTAAGGATATTGAATAATAGTGACGAAGCAGAAGAAGTGCTTCAGGATTCATTCCTTAAAGTTTTTGAGCGGATTGACACTTATGATAAGAACCATTCCTTTGGTGCGTGGTTAAAACGTATCGTCATAAACCGTTCACTAGATGTTCTGAAAAAGAGAAAATTAAATTTTGTTTCGATTGATGAAGCGAATTATACGGAAGAAGTTGTGGAGGAAGAAAGTATTTATGATGTTGAAGCCATAAAAAAATGCATAACTGAATTACCCGATGGTTACCGTGCAGTTTTGACATTATTCTTATTCGAAGATCATTCGCATAAAGAAATTGCAGAAGCTTTGAACATAAGTGAAGGAACTTCAAAATCGCAATACAACAGAGCAAAGAAAAAACTGATAGAATTAGTTAAACAAAAAACTGTAAGTCATGATAGATAAATTAAAAACATTTGTTAGCAAGCACAAACAGGAATTTGACACTGAAAAGCCAAAGCAGGATCTGTGGCAAAAAATTGATGCTAAACTGGAAGTAAAAAATTCTTCCGCCATCAGCAGCAGTTGGTTGTCGAAACTTAAATACCTTGGCTTAAGTGCGAGTATTCTTCTTGTGGTGCTGTATTTTATTTCTAAGAATTTAAATAATTCTTCTGCAAGTGAATTAGCTCAGAACAGAAAAGATTCGGCGTTGAGTAATTCTGAAGAATGGGTAAAAGCCAATCAAAACAGATCTGAAACAAATAGTAACGCAAATAGCGAAGGTAAATTACCTGAAAATACAAATAGCTCTATTTCTTCAAATGCTAAGGAAGAGCAGACAAAGCTGACTGAGAGAGATCTTGTAAAAAATAAAAAAGATTCTGTTTTGAATTCAAAGCCTCTTGAAAATATTTCAGAGCCAGGCAAAACAAAACCTGAAGAAATAGTTCATCCAATTCCTAAAGTTGAAGATCCAAATAACATTGCAACAAAGAAGGAAGAGAATGTAATTACCAAAAACAATAAAAATGGGATCATTCCTCCAGCGGAACCTGAGAAAATGAATAGTTACAATGCAGTTGTTTATGAGAGTACTTCTCTTTGTGATATTCTTCGCATCTATAAATTTCCAGGACAAGTTAGTGTAGACGGAACACCAAAAACAATGAGTTGCAGTCGCCTGGAGAATGTGGGTAAAATGAAAGCAATTTGGATAAAAGGAAATGCGGATAAGAAAATAACTCTCGAGTTAGGAGAAGGTTTCAAAAATATTAAATTAATAAAAGCTGATGGCCGCGAATTGCTTCCGGAGGCAATTTCACATTATTACAAAGGTCTGGGTGTTATCTCAGGGTATAAGGGAAAATATTTCGATATTGTTTTCAAAAACAAGGTTGAGCTCATCTTATTCTTTAAAGATGTGGAAGAAGGAGATAAGATCGTGATAGATGAAGCCATTGAAGCAGTTGTAAAGAACCAACCTTAAGAAAAATTTATTTAGTCTCGGTGAAAAAAGTAATTCTTTTAATAGCAATCCTATGCAGTTATTTTAGCTGTGTTGCGCAAGAACTTGTTTCGGGTAGAATTATGGATTCTACTAAAGCGGGAATTGAATTTGCGACAGTTGCTGTTTTAAATTCAACAGACAGCACAGTTGTTCAAAGTACCTTAACTGATTCGAAAGGAGAATTTAATTTCAAAAATATTAATTCCGGTAATTATATCCTTAAAGTGTTTAGTGTTGGTTATAAAGAAAATTATTCTCAAATAATAATTAATGCAAATACCAAAACCGTTCCGGAAATTGTTTTAAGAAACGGCGGTATTGATCTGAATGAGATAACTGTATCAACAATAAAAAAATTAGTTGAATTTAAGAATGGAAATGTTATTGTGAATATTGCAGATAGTCCGCTTGCACAAGGAAATTCTGCTTTTGATCTATTATCAAGATTACCGGGAGTAACAGTGGATGAGAATAATACTATTTCCATTCAAGGAAAAGAAGGGGTTAAGATCTTGATCGACGACAGGGTTCAGCAAATGTCAGGAGCACAATTAGTAAATCTGCTAAAAAGTATTAGCGCTTCTCAAATAGAAAAAATAGAAGTCTTAAAAAACCCTCCCTTAAAATATGACGCCGCGGGTACCGGAGGATTGATCAATATCAGAACAAAAAAAGTCAAACTTATCGGTTTTAGCGGTTCTGTAGATTATAATTATTCGCAAGGATTTTTCGATAATCAAAATGTGGGTTTATCCATTAATTATAAAGGAAAGAAACTGACTTTCTATAGTAATTTTTGGTATGATAAATTAACATTATATCACGACCACCGTTTTTATAAAAAAATAAAACAAGATACTGTAACAACTACATTAGATAATAGAATGGATAATTTTGATGGCGGGCAAATGGTTTCAGGTACACTTGGATTAGATTGGCAGGTTAATTCGAAAAATACAATTGGCTTTAAAGTAAATAGCGATGGCGGATATGGTTTTGAAAAAAATGTTGGAAATAATTACATCAGTAATAACGATCTTGGATTTACCAGACTCCGTTTCAATTCTTTTATTTACAATCCATGGCAATATTCAAATGCGAATTTAAATGCTGAACACCTATTTGATACTTTGGGAACAAAACTTGTTTTCTCGACTGATTATAGTCCGAATTTTGATCTATACACCGGCACTTGTGATAATTGGTTTTTAGATGCGAATGGTAATGAAACTATACAGCCATTATTTTTTAGAACAACTAATGTCATTAAAAACAATATTCTTTCTTCAAAACTGGACTTTATTAAAAAGACAAAGAAATCAGTTACGTTTGAAACTGGTATTAAAGCAACAATGGCAAGTTTGATCAGCAGTTATGATTTACGGAATAAAGATAATACTACCGGCGAAAATATTTTAGATACTGCGTATACAAACACATTCACCTACAAAGAGCAGATCCTTGCCGGTTATGTTAATTTTATGAAAGAGTGGACGGGTTTTAATTTGCAAGCCGGAGTTAGAGGAGAAAACACCCACATTGCTGCTGAAAACAAATCTAAAACCACGCAATATACTAGAGATTATTTTAATTTATTTCCTTCAGTTAGTTTGGAGTACAGTAAAAACGAAAACCATAATCTGCAATTCAGTTATAACAGACGAATAGACAGACCGGGTTATTTTTCATTCAATCCTTTTCGTTATCGTAATTCATTACTTCAATCGAACAAGGGAAATCCAAACTTAATGCCGGAGTATAGCAACTCGTTTGAACTTACGCATACTTTTAAAGGAATTTTTACTAATTCGTTTTCCTATTCTGTAATTGATCATTTTCTTTTAGATTTAACTTTGCAAAATGATTCCTCAAAGGAAACAACTGCTTATGTTGATAATCTTAAAAGAGGAAACAGATTTGGTTATTCTGTTTTCTATAATAAGTCATTAAAAAAATGGTGGACAGTAATATTTAATGGCTCTGCATCTTATTTGATGGTAGAAGGAATATTATTGGGACAAGATTATAAATCAAATGGATATTTTTATAACGCCTCGCTTACCAATGAATTTTTAATTAAAGGAACGAAACTGGAAATTAACGGAAGATATATTGGTCCTCGTTTTAATGGGGTGTGGATGAACGGACCTCGCTGGGGAGTTTATTTAGCTGTGAAAAGATCTTTCATGAAAGAAAAATTGAATGTCGTTTTAGGTGTTGATGATATATTCTTTACAATGATTGGCAGTAACAGAATAAAGGTTCAGAATCAAGATTGGTCAATTGTTGCGACTAACGACAGCCGCCGCTTTAAAATTAGTTTGAGTTATAATTTCGGAAAAATAAAAGTACAGGAGCGAGATATTAAGAGTAATGAAGAAGAAAAAGGAAGATTAGGAAAATAATTAACTGACCTCTTCAAATTGCAATTCATACAAACGTTTAAAATGTCCGTTCATATTTA
>JANYCL010000321.1 GCA_025360355.1 Sphingobacteriaceae bacterium | reverse complement strand
CGAAGGTGGCTCGGTTTATTTTTCATTAGGAGAAAACCAGCATACAAATACAATTTTTATTGTTGATGAAGCTTCAATGATCGGTTTGGATTCAAATACTCAGGGTTCTTACGCGAGTCCGGGTTTATTAGAAAGTTTATTTGAATATGTTTTTGCGGGAGAAAATTGTAAATTATTATTTGTTGGAGATACAGCTCAATTACCTCCTGTAGGTTGTGATGAAAGTCCGGCGCTGAATGAAAAATTGTTGAAAGCATCTTTTCATTTAACTATTTTCAGTTGCGAATTAAAGCAAGTCGCGCGTCAAAGTTTAGAGAGCGGTATTTTAGAAAATGCAACCAAACTACGTGAACTTTTGGCAAATTATGAGGGACAAATGCCTAAATTGTTTTTAACGCAAGATGTTGTAAAAGTAGAAGGAGACGAATTGCAGGATGTTTTAAATTCGGCTTACAGTAAATATGGTTTTACGGATGTGTTGATTGTGACACGCAGCAATAAGCGCGCGAATTTATTTAATCAGGCGGTGAGGGCACGGGTCCGTTATATGGAAGAAGATATTTGTGCTGGTGATATGTTGATGAGCGTGAAAAATAATTATTTCTGGCTCGATGAAAAAAGTGATGTTGGTTTTATTGCCAATGGAGATAGTTTTGAAATAAAGCGAATTTTAGGTAGGAATGAATTGTATGGATTCAATTTTTTAAATTGTGTTATAGGTTTTATTGATTATCCGCAAATGCCCGAGCTGCAAGTCAGAATTTTACAGGAAAGCATTAATTCAGATACCTCAAGCATTACGCAAGAACAACAAAAAATGCTTTATAATGCAGTTTTAGCAGATGTTGCCGATGAACCTATAAAAGGGAGGAGAATGGCCTATATAAAACAAAGCGAATATTATAATGCCTTACAAGCTAAATTTTGTTACGCAGTTACTTGTCATAAAGCGCAGGGCGGACAATGGCCGGTGGTTTTTATCGATCAAGGATATTTGACAAAGGAAATGATCGATTTTAATTATTTGCGTTGGTTATACACCGCAATAACAAGAGCAAAAGAAAAGGTTTATTTAATAAATTTCTCGGAGGATTTTTTCAGTTAATGTTGTTATCAGCCCAGGATTTTAATCCTGGGTTTGGAAGAAGCGCGATTATTTGAAACCATCAATTCACAAAGGTTAACACCATTGAATTTTATTAATGCAATTTTATTGTAATTTTGAAACCAATGGCAAAAGTATTCATAGTCGGTCCGGGTTTTCCTTTAAGAGGCGGACCAGCACAATTCAACGAGAATCTTTGTCGTGAAATGAATAAAATGGGACATGATGCCCAGATCATTTCTTATTCGTTACAATACCCAAATTTTTTATTTCCCGGAAGTTCACAATATGAAACAAGTGGTTCAGCTCCGACTGATATAAAGATCCATACACTTATTAATACAATAAATCCATTTAACTGGATGAAGGTTGCGCGTTTTATTAAGAGAGAGAAACCCGATTTTATTATTTTCCGTTATTGGCTGCCTTTTTTTGGTCCGAGTTTAGGAACCATTGGTAAATTAGTTAGGAAAAATACAAATATAAAAGTGTTGGCTTTAACTGATAATATCATTCCTCACGAAAAAAGAGCAGGGGATAAGCCCTTCACAAAATATTTTGTAAAAGCTTGTCACGGTTTTATCACTATGAGCAAGGCAGTTTTTAATGATATTTCAGTGTTTACCCCGACCGATAAAAAAGTGTATTCACCGCATCCTATGTATGAAACTTACGGGGAGAAAGTGAGTAAAGAAGAAGCCAGGAAAAAGTTAAATCTCGGTGCAAATGACAAAGTGATCTTGTTCTTTGGTTTGATCAGAAAGTATAAAGGATTAGATATTTTATTAGAAGCTTTTGCCAATGATAAAATAAAAAATTCAAACGTAAAATTAGTCGTGGCCGGAGAATTTTATGAAGATAAACAGCCTTATTTGGATATAATTAAGAAAAATGGTTTAGAAAATAGCGTTGTTTTTCACTCTCAATTCATTCCGAATGAAGATGTGCGTTATTATTTTTGCGCTTCAGATCTGGTTGCGCAAACTTATCGTAATGCGACTAACAGTGGTGTGACAATGGTTGGTTATTATTATGAGAAACCCATGTTGGTAACGGATGTTGGTGGGTTGTCGGAATTGGTTCCGCATAAAAAAATTGGTTAC
>JANYCL010000314.1 GCA_025360355.1 Sphingobacteriaceae bacterium | reverse complement strand
ATTGTAAGCACAATAAAAACCGGTAAAAAAACAATATGACCCGACGGAACAATTCCATAATAAATAAATAAACCAATAAGAATAATTAAAGCAACACCAAAGTCAACTAATCCTACAATTGCTTTTGATAATGGAATAATTAATCTCGGAAAGTAAATTTTCTTTACCATATCCTGCATGCCAATTACAGAATTGCCGGATTGAGATAGGACAAATGAAAAATAAGTCCATAATGCAATTCCTGTTATGGCAAATACAGGGTACGGTATTCCGTTTGTATCAATATGAACAAATTTACCAAAAACAACAGTTACAATTAATAATGTAACAGTGGGTTGAATAAAAGCCCAAAGTAAACCCAAAAAAGTTTGCGCATATCTTACTCTGAGGTCACGGTAAGCTAATTCAAAGAATAGATCTTTATAATGAAAAAATTCTTTTAAATTAAGTTTGAATCCCGAGTCGGAAGCATTAACAGATAGTTTATACTCTGGATCTTTATTCATTTGTTTGATAGGTTGTAAGCGTCATAACTAACGTAACAAAAATAGCAAATTATAAGGTAAAACTCTAAATTTAAAATGAAACCTGATCTAGAATACAAAAAAATTTAGCCTGAAGTAATTTCATTATAATACAAATTTCTAAGTTCCGATGTTTTGGATTGACTATATTTTTCGCAAACCAGATCATAGCCATTCTGCGTTACCCGTTCAGAAATTTTGGTATCGGTTATTAATGCGCTAATGGCATTTAAAAAATCCGTTTCAGAATCCGCAACACAAAAATGTTCGTTGCTTTTACCCTCAATTCCAAAAGCACCAATTGCAGTTGTAACAACGGGTACAGCATTTGCCATTGCATAAAGTATTTTAGTGCGGAGTCCGCCGCCACCAATTCTGATGGGAACGATCATAATACTTTCCTGAAGAAATGCAGAATAATTATCTACAACACCTTCAAATTTTATTCCGGGAGAAGTATTTTTAAAATGTGTTTTTGCTTCTTCCGACCAAGTACCCGTGATGTGTAAAATAAATTTATGTTTTTCAAATATGTTTTTATGAATTTTTTCAAGGTACCACTGAAGCGCATCTACATTAGGATAATGCGCCTCGTTACCGGAGAAAACAAGTTTTTTTGGTTTCACTGAAAAGGACGGAGCTTTTAAAATATCATTATTCAAGACCCCAAATGGCGACGTAAAAACTTTTGGTGTTATTGATTTTGAATTGAAATAAACTGTATCCATTTTATTAAGTGTGAAAACAGCATCGTATTGATTGATGAATGCGTTTTCAAGTATTTCAGAATTTTTGACAAGGTAATTCGCGTAATCCGGATCCAGGTTTTTTGTTTTAGCGAAATCTTTTATCACATCAAATTGAGATTCTATCTGTTCAAATATTTTTTTTGGCTTTAGAGGTAAAGCACTTATTATATTTAAATTTCGCGGGTATTGAACCTGAATAATGTCAAAGTTTGTTGTTTGACAAACTTTTTTTAAAGCAGTTAAAAATATTTCTGAGTGTGGTCTGAAAGGTGTGGTAAAGTCGAGTTTATTTTGGTAATTTTTGTCGCCTTTATAAACTATTTTATTTAGGAGGCTATCGATCTTTCTCCTTGAAAATTGCAGAAGGCGAATAAAAAAACCGGAGCCTGATCCGTTTTCTTCAGCTGTTGTAAAATCTGCCATTTCGATGGAAACATTTGGCCAGAGTTTTTTAAGTTTTTTGGAGTGTTCTTTAGTTTCGGGGCTATAACAAGGTACAAGTAAAGTGAAGTAATGTGTGGTGTTCAAAAAATCAACAAAATTGAAAAGACAGATTTTTCCACCTCTGTCGAGAGGATAAGGAACCGAATCGGTAACGATCAAAATTTTTAATCTTTTATTTTCCATTGTGTTCGATCATCATTTTTGAAAGCATTTCGATTGAAGTTGTTTGTTTCCAACCAAGATCAGTAATTGTTTTGGGATCGGAAACTAAAATTGCATATTCAGAAATAAAATCTGGATCTGTTTTAACATGTTTTTTCCAATCCAGTGCAAAATAACCAAAACAAAGAGATAACCAGTCTTCGATACTATATACTTTTCCGTTTCCAATTGTTGCTTCAAAAACAGTATTGTTGTTCACTAAGGTCCAAATTGCCCTTACCGTATCTCCTGCAAAAGCAAATTCTTTTTTAGTGGTAATATCTCCTAATTCAACTATTTCATTGCTCCCTTTTGCAATGCGTTTTACTGCAGCAACTATTTTCTGATTTACATGTCTCTCAGTTCGTAAGAAACTATCATGATTAAAAAAATAACCAACATAAACTTTTAAGCCTAAAGTTCTGTAATATTTCGCAGCGTAAGCGGAATGAATTCTTGAAATTGAATAGGCATCTCTTGCTTCAAATGGTTCGCTTTCTGATATGGGTTTGCCTGTATTTTTAAATTGCAATCCACTGCCTGATATAAAAACTTTTGTGAGAGGAGAAAAAAGTTTAACACTCTCCAATATATTTAGTGTTCCTGTGCAAATGGTTTCGTGGTTTTCAAAAAGGGCATCATGCCTTGTAGTTGAATTTGCGGCTAAATGAAAAATAAAAGATGGCTGATGTTCTTTTATTAATTCGTTTACAAATTTATAATTGCCAACATCCCCCTTCACCCAATTGCCTTCACTTCTTGAAACGCCAATAACGCTAATGTTTTCTTTTTCCAGGATCTCTTTAAGAAAATATCCGTCTTGTCCGTTTATTCCAAAAATGATCGCTTTCATAATTATCCGGAAATAGTATTAAACCAATTCTCGTTGACAAAAATAGTATTTATATAGGTGTCGGCATAAACAAAATATCCTTTTGAAAGCATTAAGGTTTCGATGGATCTGTTTTTTGGTTTTTTGTGTGTTTCAGAGAAAGTGCATGTTTCGGCACATATTACAGGAACCGGAAATTTAGTGTAATCTAAACTTTGAAGAACTTCGTAATCCATTCCTTCTATATCGATCGACAAAAGATCCGGATGGGTTTTGAATTGTTGTTTTATAATATCATTAATTGATCTGAACCGAACTTTTTCAACACGGATAATTTTATTCGGACTATTTTGTTCACGAAAAACAGCCTCTTCTTTTACAAATGTGTTGTAGCCTTTATTATCAAAAATATACAGATCACCTTCACTTTTTTCTCCCGAAGCAATTCCGACATTAATAATTACATCTTCAGGCCTTTGTTTTTTTATAGTATCTATTAATGTTTTGTCGGCTTCAACTAAAGTGCCTCTGCCTCCTTTTTTATAGAACAGATATGTATTGGAACCTATAACAGGATTACAAACGCCCAATTCTAAATAGGAAGGTTTTTTAATGTTTAATGCAGAAAATAAAAAATCTATGCAACGATCTTCACCGGCTTGACTAAAGGACTCGTTGACATAGGGAGGTGGGACCAACCTATAAACGATCTTTTTTATTTTATCTTTTATTCTTACAAGCATTATACAATTTCAATTTCAGGAAGTGGAAAAATAAATTTTCCTCCATTTTCTAAATATTCTTTTTCTCTTTCAAGAATAGAATTTTTAAAATGCCAGGGCAGAACCAAAAAATAATCGGGTTTCATTGCACGGGCTTCTTTTTCGGAAATAATAGGAATATTTGTTCCGGGCGTGAAACAACCGAATTTTTGTTCATTTACTTCGGCAATAAATGGTATTTGTTTAACAGTTAAGCCACAGAACTGTAAAAGCACATTACCTTTTGTTGAAGCGCCATAACCAAATACTTTTTTCCCATCTTCAACAAGCGCCGTAATTAGATCAGTAAGATTCTTTCTGTGTTTGAATACACGTTCTTCAAAATCCTTATAAGGTTTAAGGGTTGCTAATCCCAGATCCTCTTCTTGTTTTAGCATCCAGTTAATAATTGCTGAATTAGGTTTTAAACTGCAATTCTTTTTGCCTGCGGTAACTGCAAAACTTCCGCCGTTTACAGAATTCATTTGCACATCGATCACTTTCATATCACAACTTTCAAGTAATTTTTTTACTACTTGAAAAGAATAAAATTCTAAATGTTCGTGACAGATCGTATCATAAGAATTGGTTCTAAGCATGGAAGGCATATAGCTTTGTTCAAAATGCCAAATTCCTTCATCGTGCAAACAATTGAAGACATCTTTTACAAATTGAGCAGGATGTTCCAGGTCATAAAACATTGCAATGGAAGTTATGATCCGCGCTTTTTCGTTCGGAAATGTTTTTCTGAAAACACTTTCATTAAAAAAATCCGGAATAAGTTTTATGTCGTCGGTATAATATTCTTTAAATTTTAATCCTGTTGGATCAATGCCTGCTTTTCTGCATTTACTTTT
>JANYCL010000289.1 GCA_025360355.1 Sphingobacteriaceae bacterium | reverse complement strand
TTCGGTGGTGCTTATTGCCCATATATGTAAATCGTGAACTTCGGTTACACCGGGCAGGCCTAAAAAATAGTTCTTTACTTCCGCCATGTCAATATCCTTCGGGACACCGTTTAAAGTAAGCCTTAACGATTCATTAAGCAAACCCCATGTACCTATCACAACAACAATTACAAGGATAATGCTCACAACAGAATCTAACCAAAACCAACCGGTGTAAATAATTACAATTCCGGCAATAACCACACCTAAAGAAATAACTGCATCTGATGCCATGTGAAGATATGCGCCTTTTACATTTAGATCTTTTTCTTTATCCCTAAAAAATAATAAAGCCGAAAACGAATTTATCACAATACCAATTCCCGCTATTACAGCAATTATACCTCCTTCAATCGGATGCGGATTCGATATTCTAATAATCGCTTCGTATGCAACTGCCCCTAAAGCGAATAAAAGAATGCCTCCATTTATCAATGCTACAAGCACCGTAGATTGTCGGTATCCGAATGAATATTTATTGTTTGCCTGTTTCATTGCGATTCTGTTTGCAAACAGCACAAGAGCTAAACTTGCTACATCACTCAAATTGTGTCCTGCATCTGCTAGGAGAGAAAGAGAATGAGTATATAAACCAGCAATCGCTTCTATAACGACAAAAGCGGTATTTAAAATTAACCCTATCACAAATGCTTTTGTAATGTGCTTTGGTACTGCGTGTGAATGATTGTGTTCGTGGTGTTCCATTGATGTTTAAAGTTAGTTAAAATGTGTGTCAGAAACTAAAAAAGAACTGGTTGTCCTCCTGAGATACTGCATAATCAAACCTCAAGATCGTATTAACATTCCACGCGATCCGAAAACCCAATCCTTCAGAATACCTATACCAAACTTTATTCTTCTGCGGTATTCTTCATTTTCATTAAAAGAGTATAAGCCCCCTTTATAACGAAATTTTTGCTTATCATATCGGTACTATCTGCAAATGTAATTTGCGTAAACCCATTTTCGGTATTTTGTGTCGTTACTTCATGAATTTCATACTTTTTAGATTCGCTTTGAGTAAACACATACTGCCTTGCTTCAAAGCGAACCAGCCCGTCATTAGGAATAATAAAAGCATTGTTGGTCGCCACTTCAACTTCCGCATTCATGTACATTCCGGGAATTAGGGCTTTGTCGTATTGCTCAAAGTGACATTGCACTTGAACTGTTCTCTCAGGGGATACGTCTTTACCAATTAATAGAACCTCACAAATATATTTCTTGTTTGGATCGGTATTATTGTAAGCAAATATCTTTTGCCCAATGGAAAGTTTATACAAATCTTTCTCAAAAATTGTGAGCTGTAAATGTATGTCCTCCGGATTAACCAATTCAAACAATACATCGGTTGGACTTGCATATTTACCAATGTTCATTTTAACTTGAGAAACGAATCCATCTATGGGCGAATAAATATTAATGCTTCTCGAAATCGTATTTTCATTTAAGATGTCAGGATTAATCCCTATCAACTTTAATTTCTCCGACAAGGATTTTATCAGCACTTTTTGGGAAACGTATTCAGCTTGTGCATTTTCAAAAACTTTATCACTACTTGCTTTGCTCTCGTTCAATTCTTTTTGTCTTAAAAACTCCTTTTCTAATGAACCGAAATGAGCCTTGGCTGTCAAATAATCCTGCTGTAGCTGAATATATTGTTGATCTTCCATTGTTGCAATGACCTCGCCCTTCTTAATGTGCATTCCTGCCAACAAAATTGATGATTTAAGGTAGCCTCCCATTGGAACACTTACCGAAACCATATTTTGTGGTGGCACTTCAATTTTACCGTTCACTTTTAATAAAGATGAAAGTAATTTCTGTTCAATTTTACCCACTTGAATCTCAGAATTTTTGAGTTGGGCATCAGTAAGCTCAACCGTATTTTGATTTGGGCTTTCTTCTGTTATCTCCGTTTTGTTTTCCTTGCTCCCACAAGCGGTAAGCAATAAAAACGAGATTGATAGGA
>JANYCL010000245.1 GCA_025360355.1 Sphingobacteriaceae bacterium | reverse complement strand
CAATCACGACTACCGCAAAATAACTTTTGATCTCATCATCGGTGAAGTAATTATGAAAGAAGGCGCATGGTTAGGCGCCGATGCAAAACTTTGTCCGGGTACGATCATGCAATCTCATTCCATTGTCACCGTTGGTTCTGTTGCTTCCGGAATTTTAGAACCTTATTCAATTTATCAGGGGAATATGGCGGTGAAGATCAAGGATAGGAAGATGGAATAGGGTTTTGGCACGCTTTTTGTAATATTAGTAATTGATGAAAAAACTAATTACCCTTTTAGCGATAGTTTTCTTTTTGAATAATTTAAAAGGACAATGCCCGCCCTCAATAAATCCAGTTTATTCAATCAGTAGTTCTTCGGCGAGTTTTACTTTGCCTTGTAATCCAAGTGTTGTAACACTTGATATGGTTAATACTTTTACGGTTCCGATTTTTAGTTATTATGTTCAGCCTTTTAAAGGTATTTCCCTTTTAAGTTCCAGCACCAATACTATATCTTTTAATTTTACTTTACCTGGTACATATACTATTACTTCTTATTCAATGCCTTTTACTGCATGTCAAGTTACTCAAACGGTAACAATCTATCCAAATGCGTTGGCACCAACAGTAACTGTTAGCCCGCTTTCAGGAACTTTATCTTGCTCTTCATCTTCTGTAGTTTTTTTGGCAAATTGCAGTCCGACAAATAATATAACAGGAGTTTGGTTTCAAGAATATTCTATTCTTGGTTCTCCGCCGCTAAATTCAGAAGTGCCATTGAGCCCTCCAGGAACGTCAATTACGTTTACAGCTGGTGCGGTTGATTTATATGCAGCGGTTTTTACAGATAATTCTACCGGTTGTATAAACGTTGGGCGTGTAAACGTCGTTGGATCTCCAATTACTATGGTATCAATGGGAGCTTCTGCTTCTCCTAATGCTTACTTGCCATGTGCAAATAATTCGGTTACAATTTCTTTATTTTCAAATAACACGCCTAATCCAGTAACCTATACTTTTACAAATTTAAGTACAAGCTTCTCTACCACTCCTGCAAATTCCTCTTTAGTTGTTACTACCCCTGGTTATTATAGAGGTGAAATGATTGATGGTAATCTTTGTAAACAGTTTATTGATTTTTATATCGGCACAAATACAATTATTCCTGTTGTAAATATTACTGGAAATAATAAAGTTTGTAAAGGAACAAGTACTACTTTAACTGGTAATGGAACTACTTCTTATACATGGAGTACGGGTGCAACTACTAGTACAATAAATGTTTTACCAAATAGCACAACAAATTATACTATTACAGGAATGAGTGGTGTTTGTTCTGGTTCCGCAATAACTACAGTGAGTGTTGATAATACTTGCTCTGATGTTTGGCCAGGCGATGCAAATAGTGATGGCGCAGCTAATCTGTTAGATATTTTGGAAATAGGTTTACAGTCTGGTTTTACAGGACCTGCACGTAGTTACACAAGTAATGCCTGGCAAGCTTTTTTTGCAAACAATTGGACAGGTACAATAACAACAGGAAAAAATAAATGTCATGCAGATTGTGATGGGGATGGAACAGTTACAGCTACCGATGCAAATGCTATTACAACTAATTGGGGCTTGACACATACATTTAAATTAAATGAGGAAGCAGCTGTAAATCCTGATTTGAGTATTATTCCTGATCAACCATTAGTTCAGATTGGAACATGGGGAACAGCTTCAATTTATTTAGGTGATGTTTCAAATAATATTAATTTGTATGGTTTAGCATTTGATGTTAATCACAACAATACTTTAGTTCAAACGGATAGTATTTATGTGGAATACATTAATTCCTTTCTGAATACAGGAGGAACAAATATCGAGTTACAAAAAGAAATTTTTTCAAGCAGTGCAGTTTACGCTGCAAGCACGCGTATTGATCACGCAGATGTAAACGGAAATGGTAAAATTGGCATTCTCCATTTCAAGGCAGTAAGTACATTAAGTAATAATGCTATTCTTAATATTAATCTAAGCAATGCTACAAAATCAAATGCAAATGGTAATTTCAATAGCTTGACAAGCGGCGTTGGTTCTGTAACTATTACAACTTCTGCAATCGGAATAAACGAATTAAATAAATTTGAGAGCAATATCTCATTGTATCCGCAACCTGCAAGTAATATTGTAAATATTATTTCAAGTCATTTTTACGACAAGAAAATAGAAATAAAAATTACAGATGTTACAGGAAAAACAATTCGACATGAAAATTTGGAAGTTAATACTGGTAAAGCACAGTTGTTGACCTCAGAATTTTCTAACGGAGTTTACATTCTCCAAATAAAAAATTCTCAAAATCAAATTGCTGTTAAACGTTTTATTATATCTAGGTGATCAGAAAAATTTACATATGGATTTGTCTTTTACTTTCCTCTTTTTTATCTGCACAGATAAATTTGGTGCCTAATCCAAGTTTCGAAGATACTGTTGGATGCCCGTTTCAGTGGAATTCAATAAATAAATCAGCGGGTTGGATGTCGTTCACAGATTCACCGGATTATTTTAATAGTTGTTCTTCACCAACATCTGGATTTGGATCACCTTCAAATTCTTTTGGTTATCAAAAGCCACTTCATGGCAAAGCTTATGCTGGTGCATTACTTAATTCTTTGCCTTTTACGCATAATGGAAGAGAATATTTCGGAACAAAATTGACTCAAACTTTAACTATTGGTACAAAGTATTATGTTTCGTTCTATATTTCACTTGGCAATATGCAATATAATGATTGTCCATGCAATAAAGTTGGGGCGAGATTTACAACCTATACATACTCAGCAGCGCAATGGGATACAAAACTCATGACAAATTTCGCACATATTTATTCAAATTCGCTATTGACGGATAGCATTAATTGGGTTCAAGTAAAAGGATCTTTTACCGCAGATTCAGCTTATAAATATATTGTGCTCGGTAATTTTTTTAATGAATTAAATACTGATACCCTAAACTGCGCGAATTCATGGGTAACCTATTCGTATTTTGACGCTATATTTGTTTCTTCTGATTCAACAGCTAGTTTTGATTTTAC
>JANYCL010000216.1 GCA_025360355.1 Sphingobacteriaceae bacterium | reverse complement strand
AGGGCTTCGGTCTGTGAAAAACAAACCTGAATCCTACGGCATTATACTGAAGTAATCAGTAACCAATAAAAAATCTGATTTACTTCAGTATATTTGTTATGCTAAAATCATGAATTCAGAAAACACAAAAATAGAATCAAGTAAAGCACCCGAGTCAGTTGGTTTATATCCTCACGCCAGACGGGTTGGTAATTTTTTATTTTTGAGTGGTGTTGGTCCGCGCGAACGCGGTACAAAAAAAATTCCGGGAGTTGAATTAGATAACAATGGAAATATTGTGAGTTATGATATTGAAGCGCAATGTCACAGTGTTTTCCGCAACATTAAATATATTTTAGAAGATTCGGGCAGCAGTTGGGATAAAATTATTGACGTAACTGTTTTTTTAACCAACATGAAAGACGATTTTCCTAAATACAATAAAATATGGGCCGAATACTTTAAAGAAAATCCGCCCTGTCGCACAACTATAGAAATAAATAAATTACCAACGCCAATTGCTATCGAATTGAAAGTAATGGCCATTATTGACTAAAAATAAAACCCATGAAAAATTTAATCTTATCCTGCTTATTATTTACAGCGAGCATTTGTGTTTCTCAAAGTCCGAAACCTGATCTGGCTGCTTTACCAACAACTGAAGAAGTAAGTTTAACTTTAAAAGGACTTACTCTTGAAAACAAAATTTCGCAGAAAGAATTAATTGATCTTAAACAATTAGATCTAAAAGGCGATAACGCCGCGAAATATAAAATTACTTATTACCATTTTAAAACCTCTTACAAAAGAACTACTTCAGCAGATGAGTTCTATGATAATTTAATTACGCCGGTAATGACGCAATTTTTCACCGACCTTGAAAATAATTGCAAAATAATGTACGAAGATATTGTTGTGAAGAATGTTGAAACCGGAAAACAATTTAAACTTGCTCCCCTTTTTGTAATTGTGAAACTGGATTAAGGATTCTTCAAGTTAAAGAAAAGCCGTTACTGAATAGCAACGGCTTTTTTTAATCATTAAAAATTTAATTTGCCGAATTTAACGGTGTTGATGCGGTTGGTTTTTTCGTTTCCGTTTTCTTTTTGAAACTGCTGAGCGGACGTAAAAAATAAGCTACTCTGAAGCCAACAAAATTTCCTTTATTGCTGAATTCGTGTTGATACGCTTTTCCATCAACTGTATAGTTCACGGTAGCGTGAGCCATTTCTGTAAAACCAATATTCCAGATAAAGGAAGCCTGTAAAATACTTCCTGTCCTAAAAACTTTTTCTTTACCAACCATTAACCTTGCGTTCAAATAACTTCCACCTTTACTTGTTATTGTACTGCTTAAATAAGGAGTGCTGCCTGCACCATCATCGGCTGGGTTAAATTGTTTGTCGGTACTTTTCGGCGTTGTAAATACATTCGCAACACCCGCGCTTGCGATCCATTTCCAGTTATTGCAATTTGGTTTGAATTTATAAGAAACAATAATGGGAATTTCTAACAACGGCGTAGAACTGCTTACTTTTGTAAAACGATTTCCGCGCTGTGTAAAAGAATAATTTTCGGCCAAAGCAAATTCGAAACCTGCTTTATTAAAATTTAATCCGGATTGGATCATCCAATGAGAATTAAGATCGTAACGACCAATAATATCAAAAGCAAATGCACCAAAAGGACTTTTGTGAAATCGCGCATTAGCATCCGTCATGCCGCCCGAGTATTTCGATCTGTTCATTTGCCAACCTGATTGAACACCTAAACGCCACGTATTGGTTTCTTGCGCCGCTGCAAATAAACTTGTTATTGCTAACGCTAATAGAGCTACAGTTTTTTTCATTGTATAAATTATTTAAGTTTTTATTTTTTTAATGGTTTTCAAAATGTTCGACCATTAATAAAGCTTTGGGTTTAAGCTTCAGCTTAAATAAATTTATAACTAACTGAGTCCCAATTATTATGTTTTAGTAAATTAATTTTGAAGGGTGTCAGAATCTTATTCCCATTATAGTAACATCATCCACTTGTTCATTAGTACCTTTCCACGCTGTGAATTCCTTTTCCAGTATTTCTTTTTGCTTTTGCGGAGAAGCATCCGCGTTTTTGAATAAAAGATCTTTAAGTGATTTTGCATTTATTTTCTTTCCATTCTCACCGCCAAACTGATCAGCATAACCATCCGTTATTAAAAATAAACTATCATTTACTTTTAATTGAAAGTTATGATTTGTGAAAGGTTTACGGTATTCAAATTTTCCTACAGGTTGTTTATCTGCTTTTATTTCCTGCCATTCACCATCTTTAATATACCATAGCGGATTATTTGCTCCGGCCCATTCAACATTGTATTTTTTGTTAGTTTCAATATATTCTGCCAGACTTTGTCCTTTAGGAATTATCATTTTCCCCTTCGGTAATTTGTTATCCGGATGATCGTTTACTCCCTCAATTTTTATCAGACTAATATCCATTCCGTCTTTCACTTCACTCTCACTTTTACTAAATGTTTCATCAACCAATTCATTTACCTTATCTAAAATTTTTGCAGGCTCTCTTAAACCAAATTCCTTTACTGCTGTATTTAAAGCATTCGCACAAACAACACTTACAAGCGCGCCAGGCACACCATGTCCGGTACAATCAGCAACAGCTATCAAAGTAAATTTCGATTTTACCTCTGAAAACATCCAATAAAAATCGCCTGCAACAATATCTTTTGGTTTGTACAAAATAAATGATTGCGGCATTTGTTTCTGAATTAATTCCTGAGGAGGAAGAATTGCATCCTGCAAACGCTTTGCATAATTAATTGAATCTACAATTTCTTTATTTTTTTCAGCGATCAGATCTTTCTGCGCCTGGATCTCAACATTCTTCTCCTGTAAAATTATATTATCTTTTTTCTTATTTACAAAATTCCTATAGAACGCGAACGCAGCAAAAAGCGCAAGAATCAATCCTGCTAACGAGATCCACAATAATTTTTTCTTGTTCTCA
>JANYCL010000204.1 GCA_025360355.1 Sphingobacteriaceae bacterium | reverse complement strand
CTTAATCCCAATTTTCGATCTAACTTCTAAATTAAAATTAAAGTAGGATCTGCCCTCAGTTGGATTAGGAAACAATTTTTCTTTTTCATTTTTTTCTTTTATTTCTTCAATCCCCGTAGCACCGGAATTACTACCGCCGCTCAGTACTGTGTTACTACATAACACCACAGGAGTAACACTTACATTAACGGAGGTTAATTGAAACATATTGCATACACTTAAGGAACCATAACGGTTGACCCACGGTGTAACAATAACATTAGGCCCTGCATAATAATTACTGACCATTGTATTGGTTTCATTACATCCGGATTTACCATTAAAGTATGACCGCACCATGTATAATTCCCCGCCAATATTTCCATCAACAGTTCCATATGTAGTTAAGGCAATATTCGGTCCTGAATTTTGGAAATCAAGATTGGTGACAAATGCAGAAACACTTGAAGTAGCATTGAATTTAAATTCGTTATTAGCTGTCGACACGGGAGTGCCTGTATCATCCAATCTTACAACGATCATTCCTACTGCACCGGATACTACAGCACCATAATATTCGTAAGTTGAACCAACCGGTCTTTCGATAATATCATTAACATAAGGAGCACTCGGATCTGTTGATGGCATGATAACTGTTGACCAAATAACATTCCCCGCAGTTCCAATCTTTGTCATCCAGGGGGCAGCCGGATAACCATCGGTGAATCCACCAATAATATATCCTTGTCCACCGTTACTGGAATAAGCAGGTTTTATGCAAGTGAATTGTTGATCAATTCCTAAAGGAGAAGTATAGGTTTGATAAAATAAAGTATTTCCATTGGTCTTATCTAATTTCAAAATAAAACCATCAGTGCCCGTATTAAAAGCTGCAGGGGTGTTAACCTGACCAACTATAGTAACCGCTCCGGTAAAAGGACATTCTATTATACCACAGGCCAAAAAATTATTTGTACCTATATTGTAATAAGAAGACCACAAAATTGACCCCAATGCATTTACTTTTAATACATACACGCTTGTATCGAAGGTACCGCATAGATAATAATTACCGGGTGAAGAAGCTGATTCAGTAATATGCGCCTGAGGATTAGAAAGTGTGTTAATATAAGGAAACATGTAAGCTTTGAAACTTATTGGTGAACCTAAACTATCTAAAGTTGCAAAGAAACATCCTTCATCATAACTTCCGGCTAAAGCATACCACGCTTTGGGTGTACCCGGAACGCTGGTTTCAATAACAGAAACGCCATTGCAATTCAGGATCTGATTAGCGTTACCAACACTGCATCCACTCAAATTTAGAAACTGATATTCTCTTTTAAATGAAAAGGCAGCTGGAGAGAATGCGCCGCCGGGCGTAGTTTTATCAATACAAAAATTATAAGATCCGGAGATGCTATTGGGCTTATAACCACAAAGCAAATGACCCTGAGAATTAACAGAAGTTCTAAATGCAGAGGACATAAAAGCTCCGGCATGCGGATATTTAAACTGACCGTAAGGTTGACCCTTAATTAAAAGAGAAAGAAATACCAATGATATAAGCTTGAAAAACTTCACTTAATTATTTGAAATAATAGTACCTTAAAACTACAAAAAATCTCCGGTAAGTTCACGTAAATGTTAATTTCCAGTGAGGTATTATCCCTTTTTTAACAGTTAATGTTCATGATTTTCCATGACATGATTGATTCTGTACATTCCATGCCTGTAATCGTACTCGTTGATTCCGTCATCATTAGGGAAAAACTGATCGAGTTTATCATGTAAGGAATGATCGTTTGGAAATGCATTTTTTATATTATTAATGGTAAGTTCATAAATGGGGCTGTCCGGTTTCAGGCTAAAATAATAATCTAAAACAGTAATAAACCCTTTTCCGTTTACGGAGGGCTGACTTACTTCAATTGCATAAATGGATAATGTTTTATTTTCTAAAATCTTATATTCTATGGAGTGACTTTTAAAAAAACGAAATGCCATACCTTCGCAGTCGCGAAAACCATATATACTGTCCTTACTTAGAATAAAGGTCGAGTCGTTATGTTTTACGGTTATATTTTTCTTACCAAAGAGATCGTGTAATTCAATTTTGTGCTTTTCACCGCAAGGATTGGCATAGTTTAGTTTATTTTTAAGATAATCAGCGGCGGTGAGATATATACCACTTAGAACTTCTTGTTTTTTTGTGCGCTACCCTTTAAGAATGACAAAAGGATTATGGTGAAAATAAGAAATTTAAAAACTCCTTTCATGGTCTTAAAGATGTTATTATGATCGATTATTTTTTGCATTGCTTCGACTAAAATCATTCTTATTTAATTTTTACAATAGCAGAAGGTTGTTTTGAAGCAATTTCCTGAAAGTGATCTCGTGTATCATAAAGCATTTTCTTTAAACACCACTTTGCATAAGGCTTTGCCAGAAAAAATCCTACGGAACGCATAAAAAATTTACGTGGTTTTGTATAATCAATGCTGAGGTCAGCTTTTGTGTCTTGACCATTCTGTGAAACAACTAATTTCATACGATACCAATCGAGAATGATCATTTTAGCAGGACCGATTGTTTCCCAAATTTTACTGTGATCTTTTTCCCATTGAGTAGTTATAACTGTAAAGTCCATTTTAAAACCCATTGTTTTACCTGTCCAGCGGTATTTGGAATTTACACCTGTTGGATTTTCGGTAAGCTGAGTTAGTTTCAATTTACTACCCATCATTGCCATTGATTTCTTTGTCATGTGATCACCGGTATTTCCGATACGATCCATATAATTAAATACATCTGCAACATTTGTGTTTTTCATGATAACGATTTTCTCTTTATATTTTACTCTGCGAAGACTATCTTTCCCAAGGGAATTTCCAAAAGAAAGTGTTGCAAGGGCAAGGAAGGAGAAACTAAAAATGATTGCGGTTTTCATTATGATTTGCTTTTTTGTTTAACGATTCAAATATCCAAAGTAATCATAGGACATACCATGATTTTGGTAACCCTTGAACCTGATCTTTATCACAGAAATGTCATAAATAAAAAAGCCCCAATAATTGGAGCTTTTTCAATTTAGCTTTTAGCAATTTGCTTCTGTTACTGCATTTCTGAACACAGTTTTTCGCAATTACGGCATTCAGTAGCGCACTTTTTGCAATCAGCCATATCGGACTTGTCACATTCAGTTGCGCATTTTGCACATGCTTTTGCACAAGCACCGCATTCTGCCTTTACATTTTTATCAGCCTTCATAACTGCAATAGCTTTCTCGCAAGCCGCTACGCATTCTTTGCATGCTTTTTCCATTTCAGCCATTTTTGGATCCTTACCGCATTTCTTTTCTACTTCTTTACAACAGGAAATGCATTTGTTACAAGCATCAATGCACGCCTTGTATTTATCAGACTTTACAATAATCAATGTTTCTGAATTGCTGATTTTTGAAATTGCTGCTGTTGCTACAAATCCGATCGCTACGAATAATAAAATTAATTTTTTCATGTTTTTTTTAATTAATAAATATTTTACGGTACAAAATTACGACAGTTTCTCCCCGAAAAGAATGACAATTGTTGGTGATATATATGACGGTTGTCAGTTTCCGCTTTATAATTGTTAAAGACAGAAGAAAGATGATGGTTTACTGAATATTTTCATTTGAAGCGGGGAATTACAGCTGAAAGCCTCTTACAATCACAACCACAGAAAGCAGTAATCTTTATTCTCATTTTACTGAATAATTAGTTTTTTAAATGTTTTACTATTTTCCCTTTCAAAGCTTAGGGTATAAACACCAGCTTTCCATAAAGAGGAATTAATAGATATTTTTTCTTTAGAGTTTTGCTCGGAATAAATCTCTTTACCTAATACATCGTACACTTTCAAATAATATGGCGCTGAGCCTGATATTTGAATATTTACCAAATCATTTGCCGGATTAGGAAAGACAAGCAGATTATGAGAGTCCGATTTTATTTCATTGATACCAACTGCGGCCGGACCGACAACAAATTGTCCCATCATTCCACCATCCTCATGCATTAAAATATGACAATGATACATGTATGGAATTACAGTATCGGTGAAGTCTTCAAATTTGGTAATGAACATTGCCGAATCACCCGGAGGAATTAATACAACATCTTTTCTTCCTTGCTCTGAAGGGCTCGGCAGGCTACCATTTCTATCAAACAAATAAAATTGCACATCATGAATATGGAAAGGATGCGCAACCATTGTTTTGTTAACCAATTTCCAAATCTCAATATTATTAAGCGGGATTTTATAATCGACACGCATCATATCAAATGTACTATCGTTAAAATAAAACGGTCCATCCATTACCATAGCACTATCAGCCGTAAAACGAATAGTTCTTGTAATGTTAGCCTGACTCGTTGCGTAAGGTGTATTTACAGTTAGGGAGGATGGAATTGTTGTGATTGGATTTGATGTTTGAGCAACAACATTAATTTGCATAATATTATAATCTACACCATTCAATGGACTATCCATTGGCGGGCCGCTTGGCATTGGCATAGTTGGTCCGCCCTGAGTTCCCATTGGCATTTCCGAACCATAACATTTCAAATAAAGTGTTTGAGTACTCATTCCTGTAAGATCAAGCAAGATCTCGGCGCGTTCCCCAGGGGAAAGCCTTATTCTAGTTGTGAGATAAGGCGAGTTTAATAAACCACCATCAGAAGCAATTTGATAAAACTGCTTATTGCCTGAGAAACCAAAGTTAAAAGATCTTTCACCTGAGGCATTCAATAAGCGCATTCTCACCACCTGTGAAGGCATGTTAGCATAAACAATATACCCATAATTTGAACGAGTACCATTAACAAGTAATGTACTATCCTGCATACCTAAGGGCATTGCCTGATTTTGAGAATCGTATTGTTGTACTTGAACAATGATAGGAAAATCGTCAACACCATATTTTCTTGGCAAATTTAATGCTCCTTCAATTGGATCACGAACAATTATTAAACCCGCAGCGCCTTTTATAGCTTGGACCGCCGTTTTCATATGCATATGTGGATGATACCAATATGTGGCAGCGTTATCCATTACCGTGAACGATGGACTCCAGCTTGCCGTCGGCATAATCGGTGTATGAGGGCCCCCGTCCCATTTTGAAGGAATATGGATACCATGCCAATGCACTGTAGTTGTATCGCCAATCTGATTACTTATGTTAATGTTTACATTCGTACCCTTTTTGAAAATCAAAGTTGGGCCTAAATAATTATGCGTGTTATAAGCATAGGTCATTGATTTTTTCCCGGGAAAAAACTGAACGCTATCCTTATGCATTGTCAAACTATAAGTTGGGCCAGATAATGTATCAGGAATTACCAATTGCGTCTGACCTGCCAGATCAAAAGAGAAAGCAATGAAACAAAGTTGAATAAGTTTTTTCATTTTGCAGATCAACTTCTATTGAATCACAACTTTTTTAACTTCGGCGGCTTTGCCGGAAACAATTCTTAAAAAGTAATTACCCTTAGCAACACCATTTACATCCATTGATTGTTGTGTTTCTCCCTGAATAGTACCAAGATCTTTAGTGCGAATTATTTTCCCTGTAAGATCAAGCAATTCTAAAGATACTTGCTGAGATGACTTTAGATTAAGTGTCATGTTGACATTATCAGTACTTGGATTTGGGAACACAACGAAACAATTCAAGAAAGAAAATTGACTTTGAATGCCAGCAACAGAGCCAGTTAACGCCAGATTATCTACCCACAAATAGTCGTTATTAGTAGGAGAATGACCACTTGGACGTAGATCAATAATACAAGAGTCAGGTATGCTTGTGTTAAAGTAAACAAAATTGATCGTGAAATTAGTCCAAACCATAGCCATACCGGAAAGTAACTGGAATGCCATAGCAACTGTGTCACGTTTACTTAAACCGGTGTTCCATTTTGTTAAAATAGCTCTTACTGAACCTTGGCCTGTTCCATAGATCATATGTTGCCAACTACCTGTTAAACTTGCAGGCTGAAGTACGCAAGGGAAGCCCGATTTTGCTTTTATATTGACTGTATCTAATACGCCACTTACGGCAATACCATTAGTAACTGTTGTACCGGTTGTAAGAGAAGTTAATTTCAAATAGAAATTTCCCGGATTGCCCGGAGTACCTTTTGTTGCAGTGGCAACGCTAAAAGAAGCTGTGGTATTATTCATAGTTCCCCAATTATCAGGAATACTACTCGAGCCAATAGTTGTCCAGTTTTCAAAACTGAAATTTGGAATTTGTGCGAAAGCGATTACCGGCATTAACGAAATTGCTATGATTGAAAATAAAATCTTTTTCATTTTAATTGATTAATAAAAATTGAACAAATTAAATATTAAGGTAATTAGTTTCTTCATTTTGTTAAGCAAAGTTAGTTTATAAAAATGGTTTACCAATGGGATTAAATAACACATTAAGTTCTTTAAATAGGATTCATAAAATCTATAACTTGATGGATACTG
>JANYCL010000201.1 GCA_025360355.1 Sphingobacteriaceae bacterium | reverse complement strand
TTTGTATATTTGTAAAACTATGTTTGACAATACCACAAGAACAGAATTAAGTTCACTCGGAGAATTCGGCTTAATAAAACATCTCACTGAGAACATCGAAATAAAAAATACTTCCACTTTAAAAGGAGTAGGGGATGATGCGGCTGTAATTAATTATTCTGATGGTGAAAAAGTAACTTTAGTATCAACTGATATGTTGGTTGAAGGTGTTCACTTTGATCTTACTTACGTTCCTTTAAAACATTTAGGATTTAAATCAGTTATCGTAAACCTAAGTGATATTTATGCGATGAATGGTCACCCCAAACAAATTACAGTGAGTTTAGCTTTATCAAACCGCTTTAGTTTGGAATCGATAGAAGAATTATATTCTGGTATGCTAATGGCTTGTACTAAATATGGTGTGGATATGGTTGGCGGTGATACCACTTCTTCTTTAAGCGGATTAATAATCAGCATTGCAGTAATTGGTGAAGCAGAAAAAAATAAAGTTGTTTACCGTAATGGCGCTAAAGAAAAAGATCTCTTATGCGTAAGCGGCGATCTTGGCGGTGCATACATGGGATTACAAGTTCTCGAAAGGGAAAAATCTGTTTTTAAAGCAAACCCAAAAATGCAGCCCGATCTGGAAGGAAAAGACTATATTTTAGAACGTCAACTTAAACCGGAAGCTCGTCAAGATATCATTAAATTATTTGCAGCTTTAAATATACAACCAACATCAATGATAGATGTGAGCGATGGTTTAGCTTCAGAAATTATGCACTTGTGCGATCAGTCAAATGTAGGCTGTGAATTATACGAAGAAAAAATCCCAATGGATCCGCAAATGTTTGATACTGCAAAGGAATTTAATTTAGATCCTACAATCTGCGCATTAAGCGGCGGTGAAGATTATGAATTACTTTTCACGATCAGTCAAAGTGATTACGAAAAAGTAAAAAATCTTCCTGACTTTACGGTAATTGGCCACATGACCAAAAAAGAATCCGGTACAAATTTAGTTTCGCGTTCAGGAACCTCTCATCCTTTGAAAGCGCAGGGCTGGGATGCTTTAGCTAAAAAATAAATTTCTCGCAGAGACGCCAAGACGCTAAGAAGTACTTTGCGACTCTGCGTCTTTGCGAGCCAAAAATCGAAAGCTGATCCTAAAAAATAAGATTGTTCTTATTACTAAGCTTATCAGGAATGATCTCCTGCAAAGAAATTATTTCAGGAATTAATTTTAAAGCATCCGTAATTTTGTAAGTGAAATTATAATGCTCATCACCTTTAATTAATAATAAATAATCCGTTTTTGTCAGCTCAGGAATTAAACGCGAACTTTCATCTACATTCTCGTTGAACATCGAGAACAGATCGTTATCCTGTTTATCGCCGCCTTCTTTTGCAACGTAATTACTGCGGTTAGGAATTAAATTATATTCTAAATTAAATTGTTCGTCGTGATATGTAAAAAAAGAGAAACGGAAATCCTTTCCCATTTTATGACTCAGATCAATATAATCCTCCAACTGCAATTCAATTCCTAAAGCGTTGTTAATGTTGGTAGCTAAAATATATTGGTTATCAGGACAAGCTATGCCAAACAATAAAAAGTTAAAGTCATCGGGATCGCTATTTAGTGTGTGCTTTGCCATTTATTTTACGTCGTCTTCAGTTAAACCAGGAGTGTATTTTTTTAAAAGTAGTTCAACGCTTTCCTTCATACTGTTTAACTTTTCATCAACACTTTTTGTAACATGCGGATGCTTATAAATTTCTTTAGGAATAAAATCATCGGCTGATGAACAAAATTCGACAGAATGAAATAAAAACACAAAACATTTTGCTGATGAATTATTAACTAAAGTTTTTTTCTTGCCTAGATTTAAACCTAAAAAAATATTATTATAAAGCGGCAGCATTCCGAATGAATGGGGCAGCGGAAATTCTTTTATGCTGCGTTCTGTTTTTGAAATTTGTTTCCAGTTCTTTGAAGAAGGCGTATAAACATCGTTCTTAAATCCGGAATTAGTTTCGCCAAAGCCAATTTGCATTTTATTACCTGTAATTGGTTTTAATAGAGCAGTAGCTTTAATAGCAGCATGCATTAATGGCCAGCCAGCGGATGAATCGTATTTGTATCCTAATTTCTCCAGCGTATTTATGATCTGTGTATTCACCGCATAACCGGGAGTACGGAAGCCAATTGGTTTTTTGCCTGTGATATTTAAAAGAGTTTTATCACACAATTCAATTTCCTGATCAATTTTTTCATTACTCAATTCACATAAACCGAATGGATGATTGAAAGTATGATTAGCAATACCATTTCCTGCTTCTGAAGTTTGTTTGACCACTGAAGCATTGTGTTGATTTGATAATTCATTCCCCACACAAAAATAAGTCGCTTTTATTCCCATTGAGCTGAAGAATTTGTTAGAGCGTTCAAATGCGGTTTTGTAAAATGCTTCTAATTTACTTTGATCATATTGTAAATTATCAATGCCGTAAAATTTTGCAAGCACTGCAGGAGAATCCACATCTACATGAAAATAAATTTTCATTCTTTATTAGTTAAAGCAAAAACGTTAAATACGAATATCGGAATAAGCATTGTGAATCCAAAAATAAAATAAGTGTAGTGCGACATCACAATTAAAAACGAAAAAGGAAGGATGCTGCCCAGCAATATCACATAGAGCATTAAGTAAAACTTACTGAAATTAATTTTTTTAGAATTTCTCCAATATAAGAATGGGAAGATCAAGACCTGCAACAATAAAATAAAATAAGAGCCAATTGAAAGAAGCTTTAATATTTTTTGTAAAATGTTTGATTCACTGAAACTAAATCCCGGCCAGTCTTGAGTTGGGTTCCGAAGCAAATAATTTTTTGTCCGCTTGAGCGGGGACAATAAATAAAAATAAGCTGCTTTGTTAGCTATGAATTTTTCTTTTAAGTGAATGGATGTATTTACAATCTTAGCTTCAATGGAATCATGTTGTTTATCTGTTAAACTATCACTATAAGAATGGATAACATCTTTTCTTAAAGCGATCAATGAATCTTTAGTAAAGCCATCATAAAAAATAGACTCAGAAAACTGAGGCGAAGTATTATTCTGACCACCTTTCCAGGCAAACCAAGAAATATCAGAGTCAGGAAAATACCAGGCGTTTTCTCCTCCCCATGTAAAAATAAGTTCGCGGACTTTTGTCAATGAATATTTAGTAATGCTTTGATAACCGTATTCCTGATTTTTTGAATCACCGCCCGGGACAAAAGAAGTTTGCAGCGGAACAAATTTATGTAAAGAAATAAAATTACGTGTTATCCACATCGATTCGAAAATTCCGAATGGAAGCAAAAAAATGAAACAAGTAATCAATATGTTTTTTAATTTTTTCCCCGCCGATCTTTCAAAATAAAATAAGAAGCAAATTACAATTGGTAAATACAGCAAACAAAAACCTCTTAATAAAACTAACCATGCTAAATAAACACCAGCGATTACAAGAGCCTTTTTAGCACCTGAAGAAATATATTCGTAAAAACCATACGAGAAAAAGATCAAACACGAAACACCGAGAGAACTTGGATGCAAGGTCCATTCGTAATGCCAGAAATAAGGAACAAAGTTCATCAACAAAAATCCTGTGACAAACGCCCATCTTTTTTTCGTTAAATTAAAGAGCAGTAAGCTTAAAACATAACTTGCAAGTATTGCTAACACTAAAATAAAAATGCCCAATAGAATGTTAGCAGTTTTCTCAGCAAAAATTGCCCGGAAAATAACATATGGAAAAACAAAACCCGGTAATCTTCCTGCATAAGGTTCAGAATAACCTTGCAGAGCATATGTGCCTTTTTCAATTAAATTATCAATTGGATTTACATATTCAGCATGATCGGGAGATTTAATGAATGGTCCTGAAAATTCTCGTTTAGCATATTCATTGTTATCCGGAAAAATAAAAAGAAAGTAAAGAATTAATTTAATAACCAATGCCAGCAGTAACCATTTGAACGGTTTTGTGAAATTAGTCTGACTGGTATGATCACCCATTAAATTAATTTTTCTTAAAAAGTAAGAAACGGAAATATGCCATTGTGGTTTTAAATACTTTTAATTTTGATTTCCCAACACGTTTTTTTGATTTCAACATCATTGGGACTTCTATAATTCTAGCACCTTGTTTCATGGCTTTCACTAAGATCTCGAGCATACAAATAAAACCATACTCTGTAATTATAGTGGGATAATTTTCTTTTATCTTTTTCAGTAAGCTAACACTATACACGCGGTAAAACGAACTAAGCGTCAAAACTTTCAGATCAAACAAAAAACGGAATAATAAATTTGCGATCGCTGATAAGAATTTCCTTATGAAAGAAGTAGAATCAAATCCGCCGCCTTGCGCATACACAGATGCAAGAACAAGATCATAACCCATTTTATTTATTCCCATCATGTGCGGTAAAATACTAATGTCGGATGTACAATCAGCCTCCATTGTTATTACAACATCATTCTCAATATTTTTACTGTTTGCTAAGATCCATTCAAAGCCGGTGTTAAATGCGTAACCCGGTCCGTGATTTGTTCCATCGCCCAAAATTGTAAAATTTGTATTGGAGAAATATGACGTAAGTAATTCAATTGTTTTGTCAGATGAGCCATCGTCGGAAAACAC
>JANYCL010000162.1 GCA_025360355.1 Sphingobacteriaceae bacterium | reverse complement strand
GGCTGCAGCGGTTATGTTTACGGACTAAGTATTGTATCCAACTTTTTACAAAGCGGTCAGTTCAAACAAGCTTTATTATTGTGTGGAGATAAATCAACCATTTCAACTTACGAAGAAGATAAAAGTTCTTATCCTTTATTCGGAGATGCAGGAACTGCAACTTTATTGGAATACGATGCAAATGCAGAAGATATGTTATTTGCATTGAACAGCGATGGCAGCGGTAAAAACGCAATTATAATTGAGCACGGACATTCACGTCATCCGTATTCGCCCGAATCAGATATTATAAAAGAAATTGAGCCTGGAGTTAAACGTGCTAAAAAACATTTAGCATTGAATGGTCAGGATATTTTTACGTTTGCTTTAAAAGAAGTAGCACCAAATGTAAATGAGATCTTAAAGTTTGGAGGCAAAACAATTGCTGATATAAATTATTTTGTAATGCATCAGGCAAATAAATTAATTAATGAAACGGTTCGTAAAAAATTAGCCATTGATAAGGAAAAATATCCCTACTCTATTGAGCTTTTTGGAAATACAAGCTCGGCTTCGATCCCTTTAACAATGTGTTTTTCATTAAAAGATAAATTATTAAAAGAAAGTTTAACTTTGCTATTGTGCGGCTTTGGGGTTGGTTTATCGTGGGGAAGTGTAATTGTGAAAACAAACCAATTAAAATGCGCTGAATTAATTGAATTATGATCAACTTAAAAGATAAGAACATATTAATTACAGGCGCTTCGTCGGGTATCGGACAAGCAACTGCTATTTTGTGTGATAGTCTTGGCGCAAATGTAATTCTTGTAGGAAGAAACGGATCCACATTACAGGAAACCGCAAAAAAATTAAAAGGCAAAGCAAAAACATTTATTGCAGACTTAACGAACGCGGAACAAATTACAGAGCTTGTGAAAAATTGCGGTAATATTGATGGCTTAGTTAATTGCGCAGGAATTGTAAAACCCTTACCTGTAAAATATATCCGTCAGAAAAACATTTCTGAAATGTTTGATGCTAATTTTTCGTCGGCAGTACTTTTATGCAGCGAATTAAGTAACACCAAAAAAATTAACGATAAAGCTTCCGTTGTTTTTATTTCATCGATCTCTTCTCTTCATCCTTATATTGGCGGTTCTTTATACAGTGCTTCAAAAGCTGCACTCGAAGCGTTTTGCCGCTCATTCGCAATTGAACATGCAGGTAAAAAAATAAGAGCTAATATTATTGCGCCGGCTTTAGTTAAGACAAAAATATTTACAGAAACAGAATTAGCAACTTCTGAAGAAGAAATGAAAAACTACGAAGAACAATATCCCTTAGGTTTTGGTGAACCTGAAGATGTAGCGAATTGCATTGTGTTCTTACTTTCTTCAGCATCAAAATGGATAACTGGTACAACAATTAAAATGGATGGAGGCTTACTTTTAAGCAGTAAAAAATGAGTTTAGAATATTCCATAGTCATTCCGGCTTATCACGCAGCCAATAGTATTGAAAAACTTTACGAAGAGTTAAAAAACTATTTTAGCTCTGCACAAAAAACATTTGAATTTATTGTTGTTGACGACTGCAGCAGCGATTCAACTTGGGAAGTTCTTAAAAAGATAAAACAAAATAATAAAAATGTAAAGATCGTCCGCTTTGCTAAAAATTTCGGACAGCATGCCGCTACACTTTGTGGATTTTCATTTGCCAAAGGAAAGTTTGTTATTACAATGGATGATGATATTGAAATTCATCCGGATCAGATCTCAAAATTAATTTCAGAACAAACAAAAGGAAATTACGATGTAGTTTATGGCGAATACAAAAAATTAAACCAACCATTTTTCAGAGGCATTTTTACCAAGTTCTATAAGTTCGGTTCTAAAATGGTGGAAGGTAAAAACAAAGGAAAAGGTTCACCGTTTCGTTTAATTAAAACTGAATTAGCGCAAAAACTTTCTGAAACTCATCGTCATTTTGTTTTTATTGATGAATTATTATTGTGGTACACTTCTAATATCGCATTTACAAATGTGACTCCAAATCCCAATTATGTCCGTAAGGGTGGTTATTCATTAGGGAGTTTATTTAGAATTACAACCAATGTTGTCATGTTCTCTTCTGCTTCTCCTTTAAAGCTGGTTACCAATATTGGCATCTCATTGGCAGCGGTAAATTTTATGATAGGTTTATTTTATCTCGTTAAAAAATTTGTATTTCACGCAAGCGCTAAAGGTTATACCTCCATTATTGTAAGTATTTTATTTTCTACAGGTTTAATTGTTTTAAGTATTGGAATTGTTGCGCAATACATTGGAAAAATACTGCACGACGTAAATAAAAAACCTTCTTACCATATTTCTGAAAAATTTGCTGACGATTAAACAATACGGCGTTACTTTAAAAAGAATTACTTCTAATGATATAGAATTACTACGGTATTGGCGTAATCAGCAATCCGTTAAAATGTATATGGATTACCGGGAGAATATTACGCCCGAAATGCAAAAAAAATGGTTCGAATCGGTCGATAATAAATTTAATTATTATTTCATTATAGAATTTGAAGGAAAACAAGTAGGATTAATTAATGCTAAAAATTTTAGTTACGAAAATGGATTTGGTGAAGGCGGTATTTTTATTTGGGATGCTGATTATATTAATTCATTCGCCGCCGTTTTTAGTACACTTGCTCTGTTAAACTTTGTGTTTTATAAAGTAAAGCTCTGCAACCTATCTCATGCACGGATCTTAAAAGATAACGATCGCGCCATTCACTACAATCAGTTAATTGGTTACAAACTTACTTCCGGACAAGAAAATGAATACAATCAGCTTTATACTTTGAGTCTGGATGATTATATAAAAAACGGCGGGAAACTTAATAAAGCTGCCGAAATGTTAAATGGTGGGAATGCGGAATTAACTTTTAGCGGAACTGTAAGTGATAAAAATCTGGATGAAATAAATAAGTTGCTTAAGAATTAAATGAATTAAGCGGGAACTCTCCCTTCTTAAAAGCCTCAAGCCATTTTTCTTTTTTTACCATCGATAATAAAAAAGGGTCATCCATATTCTCCACTTTGTATTTAGAAATTTCATGCGCCGTATAACCCCAAAGTGGGTTTGGAATATCAAACATCAAAACCGTTCTGCTTTCGTTTGATCTGTTCCAGGCTTCATGTTCAAATGAATCATCAAAAATAATTAGCTTGCCTTCCTCCCACTCTTTTATTTCATCGCCCACCCGAAGAGAACATTTTTTTCCTGCAGGAACAACCAATGGTAAATGACAACGCAAAACCATTTTAGTATAGCCTTTATGAGCTGCGATATGTGTGTTGGGTTTTAAAAAAGAATAATCGCAGGAAATAATTTCAGGAATGGAATAAATAAGATTAGCGGTTTCCGGACATAAAGCGGCGTTATCCGGAAATTTCATGTTAAAGAAAATAAATGAAAATACTTTCCATGCCTTTTTGTTTTCAGAACTTACATAATCAGGAAAAGTTTCAAGCCAATGATTTTCTTTGTCTCTATTAATGAGATTCACTAATTCTGACTTAATAACATTAATGTTTTCGGTAAGCACATCCAGAAATGGAAAATCTTTTGTGTCGTAAAAGAATTTTGGGTTTTTATCGGTTATTTCGTGCGTGGTCACTATCTCAAAGTTAAATAAAATTTTCTTTTAATTTTTGCAGATCTACTTTATGATTCAGATTCATTGGGAATTTTTTCATCACAAGAATTCCGTCCGGCAACATATAAGAAGGTAATTTGCTAAGTAAAAAAGTTCTAAGGTTCAATTCACTAAGTTCTTCTTCGCTTTCAATAAAAGCCATGATCTCTACTTTAGGATTATCAATGGCTATCATTTCGCAATTTAAAATTCCACCGAAACTCAATAACGTATTTTTAATTTCACTCATTTCAATTCTGAATCCATTTCGTTTTACCATATTATCTCCCCTCCCAACAAATTCAAAGCAACCAGTGCTAAGTTTTTTTACTTTATCGCCGGTATTAAATAAACTTCCTGCTTTTAAAACATGAATTCCATTTTCATCAATAACCGCTTTCATCAATAATTTTCCTTTGTATAAAAGTTCCGAGTTTTTATTTTGCTTCACGCTTCCGGCATAACAAGGTTTACCAATGGGAACTACAATGTCCTTTGATCTCATTTTACTGAGATCTATTTTATGATAAGTGCAAACATTTGTTTCTGTTGGACCGTACAAATTATAAAAAACAGTTTTTTTGAAATATTTTTTCAATTCCCTGGCTAATTCATAACTCAATTGCTCACCGGCTACAAGAACTAACTTCACAAAACTGAAATTATATTTATTGAGTTGACCTGTTTCAATTAATAATTTTAAATAAGAAGGTGTAGTATAAATGGCTTCTATTTTATTTTTTATAAGATATTGAGAGAAAAGTCTGGTATTAGAAATTGTAGATTGTTCAGGTAAATACAAACTTTTTTTTGTGATAAGCGGATAAAAAAGATCAAACACAGAAAGATCAAAATTTAATGGTGCGATAGAAACAAAACGGTTGACTTTATATTTAGCGAATTCTTTTTTACACCAATTTAAAAAACCGTTCATACCATCAGCGCAATGCACAATTCCCTTAGGAAATCCTGTAGAACCGGATGTAAATAAAACATAAGCCAAATTTTTAGGATATGTAATCGGCGTTGTGTTTGTTTTAATAAAAGTGTAGTCTTCGTTAATTGCGAATTCCTGATAAGTTGTTTTTAATTCAGTTAAAACTTCTGTCGCTTTACCTAAATATTTATTTTCAATTATACAGCCATTTAAATTCACTTGTTTAAAAACAAATTTAATACGTTCAGCCGGCCATTCAGGGTTTATAGGCAAATAACCATTTTCGGTTTGAAATAAAGCGAATAAAAAAGAGATCAGCGCCGTGTTTTTATCACCCCAAATTGCAATGGGTTGGTTTTTAAGATCAAAAGAAATGCTTTGAAGCCAGGATCTAAATCCGTTACAGCGGATAAGTAATTCATTATAATTAATGTTTCTGTTATTTTCATCTAACAGAAATACCTTACTGCCTCCGGCAATAAGATCTTTGGTAATTATTTTGCTAATTTCTGAGATATAAAATTGCTTATTACATTAATGGTGTCCAAATTATCCACGGTAACCTCGTGCGCTTCAAATTCTACACTAAATTTTTCTTCGAGGTGACTAACTAATCCTAATACAACTATAGAATCTAATAATCGTGAGCTTATTAATGGAGTATCGTTTGTAAAATCAGAAGGGATACCGCCACGAAATAATTTTTCAGTAATAAAACTTCTTACTTCTGCTGTTATTTCATTTTTATTCATGCTTTTCAATTTTAAATCAATTTTGGATAAGGAATTCTTTTGCTAATATATAATTAATATCTTTGATTTTCTAAAGATAAATACTCAAAATGACTGTCCCCAAAAAACAATTTATGTTTGTACACATCCCGAAAACGGCAGGTACAACATTTGTTTTAATACTCGGGCGACTTTTTAAATGGAATAAGACTCTTTCTTATTACTCAGAACAAGGTCGCAAAAACCAAGTGCTCTTTAGTCCGGAATACAAAAATAAATTCGATCTAAGTTATGGCCATATTCCCTTCATGGCGAATCAGGGTCTCGAAAGAGGTATAGAATATTTTACATTTTTAAGAAAGCCGCGCGAACGTTTAATTTCGGGATATAAATATCTTAAAGGTGATAAAGATCATGGCATAAAAAAAGCGACAGCGGTTGCTGATACGCACTCACTAAAAGATTTTTTGAAACAGGGTATCATAAAAAATTTCGATAATTTAATGGTAAGGTTTCTTTCAAATAACATTGAGAAAGGATATTTAGAAATTAATGAAGAAGATCTGAAATTAGCGATTAAAAACTTCGATACTTATTTTCAAATTTTTGGTTTAACAGAATATTTTGATGAAAGTCTGGTTTTATTGGCCGATCATATGAAATGGTCGCCTTTGTATTACGTAAAAGAAAACAGATCCTCCTTTAAATTTAAACCGGAAGAATTGGATGAAGAAACCGAGAAACTTATTTCTGCATGCAATAAGTATGATGAAATATTGTATAAACATGCCTTAGAAAGATTTTTGAAAATGATGGAAGAAAAAAGAGGAAAGCTTGAATATGGATTAGAGGAATTAAAAAATGGTAATGAAAAACACAAGATGATTATTTCGTTCCGGAATAAATCGAGTCTATTATATTCTTATATTAGAGGAAAAATAGGGTAATTGAATAATGAGCAGCTTCGCACATATTATTAATGTTGTTTCTGAATCGGAGAACAGGTCTTTTTTTGAAATTCAGAAAATTACGTTGGCCTCTCTTATAAATGCTAAAAATCATTCTTCATTAAAAGTTACTCAACTTGCTTGTCATCATAAAAATTTTCCGGTAAATGTTTCTTCTAATTTTCAATTGGTTCCGCCATTAGAAAAAAGTATTTTAGATAATGGAGATCTAAATAATAAGAAAGCTTTACCCTTATTAAAAGATGTTTTACAAAGTGCTTATGATAATTCGGATGCAGATTATATAATTTATTCAAACGCGGATATTGGCATAATGCCGCAATTTTATTCTGCAATTGAAGAATATATCAAAAGCGGGCATGATGCCATTGTTATAAACCGACGCAGAATAAAAAGCACGTTAAATAGAGTTGAGGATCTGGATGCTATTTATAGTGAGTTGGGCAAACCACATATAGGTTTCGATATGTTTATTTTTAAGCGGACCTTATTTCCTAAGTTTATTTTAAATAATACTTGTATCGGAATTCCATTTGTAGGGAATGATCTGTTTTATAATTTATTTTGCTTTGCAGAGAAACCCGTATTGTTTAATGACAAACATCTTACTTTTCATATCGGATTAGAATTATTAAAAGATTGGGGGAGCAGCGAATTAAAAAAACATAATTATAAAGAATTCAGAAAAACCACAAAAGCTTTATTACCACATATTGATATCACTAAATTCCCGGGAGCAGAATTGAATTTTTTAAAACGTCATTTTAAATGGCTGATGAATCCGACTTTAAGTTATTCTGAATTATGTGTGAGCGATCTAAAACAATTAGGAAGAAAAAGAAGTAAAAAAGTGTACGATCCGAATTATAAAAAACAAAGTTATTACGAGTGGTTAATGAAATACATTAATTTCGATTAACAGAATTGTTTTACCTCAGCCGCAGTAATTTCTTTTCCGCCTAAAATTATTAAACGTTCAATTACATTTCTGAATTCACGGATATTGCCGGTCCAATTACGCTTTTGTAGTTCTTTTATAGCGTCGTTTGCAATTGATTTTACCGGGATCCCATTATCTTCACAAACTAAATTTAAAAAGTGTTTTGCTAAGAGTGGAATATCATCCAAACGATCGTTAAGAGCAGGAACATGAATTAAAATCACACTTAAACGGTGAAAAAGATCTTCGCGGAAATTTCCTGCTGCAATTTCTTTTTTCAGATCTTTGTTTGTTGCTGCGAGGATACGAACGTTTACTTTTATTTCTTTATCACCACCTACTCTGCTAATTTTATTTTCTTGTAAGGCACGAAGAACTTTTGCCTGAGCCGATAAACTCATGTCGCCGATCTCATCTAAAAAAATAGTACCGCCTTCTGCTTGTTCAAATTTACCTTTGCGTTGAGCGATGGCACTTGTAAAAGCACCTTTTTCGTGACCAAACAACTCGCTTTCTATTAATTCGCTTGGAATGGCAGCGCAGTTAACCTCAACTAACGGTCCGGAAGCGCGGTTACTTTTTTCATGCAGCCATCGTGCTACTAATTCTTTTCCGCTTCCGTTATTACCGGTAATTAAAACGCGAGCTTCGGTTGGTGCAACTTTTTCAATTAATTCTTTAATATCCTTAACAGCTTTTGATTCGCCAATGATATCGTAGGTTTTACTTATTTTCTTTTTAAGTTGCTTAGTTTCAGTAACGAGACTGTTTTTATCTAATGCGTTTCTTACAGTAACTAATAGTCGGTTCAGATCAATTGGCTTCGCTAAAAAATCGAAAGCGCCTTTTTTAACAGCGTCGACTGCGGTATCAATTGTGCCGTGTCCACTCATCATAATTAGAGCGCTGCTAATGTTGTTCTCGTTTAATTTGTTTTGCAATTCGAGGCCATCCATTTTAGGCATTTTAATATCGCTTAAAATAACATCGTAATTATTTTTTTGAGCCATGCTTAAACCCTGAATTCCATCTTCGGCTTCATCTACCTGATACTTCTCAAATTCCAGTATCTCGCGCAGCGAACGGCGGATACTTTTTTCATCGTCAATTAACAATATTCTTGGCATACTAGTAGCTATATATTACGCAAAAATATTGCTTTTAATTAAAAAAGTGCTACTTTTGATAGAGTAATGAAAAAACAAAGTAAAAGAATACTTTTTTCGACAAGTGTAATTGCTGTTGTGTTTGTTATTTCGTTTGTTGTTAAAACAAATTACATCTCTTCATTTCCTATAGAAAATTCATTACCAAGTTACGGCGTAGAAAATTTAGACAATCAGGATATGCCTGACAGGCAGGAGAAAGAGCCTGTTTACATGTCTATTTTTAAGTTAATTGTTAATTGCAATCCTTTTAAGCAAAAAAAGGCTCAATAAAATTTTCTTGTCAAATACACTTCCAAAAAAAATTGCCGTTGCTTCTGTAAAGTTTTACCAATACGCTATTTCTCCGCATTTAATGCCTGCCTGCAGGTACACACCAACATGTTCTC
>JANYCL010000212.1 GCA_025360355.1 Sphingobacteriaceae bacterium | reverse complement strand
ATTTTTCTTTGGCTAATTTGTTTAATGAATCAACTTTTGGGGTTTGAGCGCCGGAAAGACCTACAAGGAAAAGCATGCCAAAAAAATACACACACCTTATGAAAATTTTAATCATTTAAATTATAATTACATATTCCTTCTGTACTGTCCGCCTACTTCAAACAACGAATGTGTTATTTGTCCAAGTGAACAATATTTAACAGCTTCCATAAGGTCAGCGAAAATATTTTTGTTTTGAATGGCAGTTTCTTGAAGTTTTTCCAATACTTCTTTTGATCTTTCAGGATGTGAAGCGTGTAATTCTTTCAGCATATTGATCTGATATTCTTTTTCTTCACTTGTGCTTCGAATTACTTCTTGTGGAATAATTGTTGGAGAACCTTTTGAACTTAAGAATGTATTTACACCAATGATCGGATATTCGCCGGTATGTTTCAAAGTTTCATAATACAAACTTTCTTCTTGTATCTTTCCGCGCTGATACATGGTTTCCATTGCACCGAGAACGCCACCGCGCTCAGTAATTTTATCAAACTCACTTAACACAGCTTCTTCAACAAGATCAGTTAATTCTTCAATGATAAATGAACCTTGTAATGGATTTTCATTTTTCGCTAAACCCAATTCGCGGTTAATGATCAATTGTATTGCCATTGCTCTTCTAACCGAGCCTTCCGTCGGTGTTGTAATTGCTTCATCGTATGCATTTGTATGAAGAGAATTACAATTATCATAGATCGCATACAAAGCTTGTAATGTTGTACGGATATCATTAAAATCAATTTCCTGAGCGTGTAACGAACGACCGGAAGTTTGAATATGGTATTTCAACATCTGACTTCTTTCATTCCCGCCATATTTAAATTTCATCGCTTTGGCCCAAATTTTACGGGACACTCGTCCGATAACGCTGTATTCAGGATCAATTCCATTACTGAAGAAGAAAGATAAATTCGGTGCGAAATCATCAATGTTCATTCCGCGACTTAAATAATATTCAACAAAAGTAAATCCATTCGCTAATGTAAATGCTAATTGCGAAATAGGATTTGCACCTGCTTCTGCAATATGGTAACCCGAAATAGAAACAGAATAAAAATTACGAACTTTTTGATCAATAAAATATTGCTGTACATCACCCATCACACGCAAACTAAACTCTGTACTGAAAATACAAGTGTTCTGTGCCTGATCTTCTTTTAAAATATCTGCTTGAACAGTTCCGCGCACCTGAGATAAAGTGAATATTTTTATTTTTTCGTAAACATCTTTTGTCAAAACCTGATCGCCTGTAACTCCCAATAGCATTAAACCTAAACCATCATTTCCCTCCGGTAATTCTCCTTGATATTTCGGACGTTTTGTTCCTTTTGTTTTATAAATGGTTTCAATTTTTTTCTCGATCTCTTTTTCTAACTTATTTTCTTTGATGTATAATTCACACTGTTGATCAATAGCTGCATTCATGAAAAATGCTGCAATAGTTGGTGCCGGACCATTAATTGTCATCGACACAGAAGTTTTTGGATTCGCTAAATTAAATCCGCTGTATAATTTCTTTGCATCATCTAAACAACAAATACTCACACCGCTATTACCGATCTTACCATAAATATCCGGACGGTAATCAGGATCATTACCATAAAGCGTAACGCTATCGAAAGCTGTACTTAAACGCGCTGTTGGTAAACCTTTGCTTACATAATGAAAACGCTTATTTGTTCTTTCCGGTCCTCCCTCGCCTGCAAACATCCGCGTTGGATCTTCACCTTCTCGTTTGAAAGGATAAATTCCCGCAGCGTAAGGAAATTCTCCGGGGAAATTTTCCTGCAAATTCCATTGGAGAACATCGCCCCATGCTGTAAATTTTGGAGAAGCAATTTTTGGAATTTGTGTGTGCGATAAAGATTCGTAATGTGTTTCAATTTTTAATTCTTTGTCGCGAACTTTAAAAATATAATGTTCATTGCTATATAATTTCTTTTTCTCTTCCCAGCCTTCAATTGTTTTTAAATTGCGGGGATCCAGATCTAATTTTGTTTTTTCGTAAGCTTCCTGCAATCCCTTTACTAAATTATCTTTTTCAGAAACATTAGACGCTTTTATTGTTTCAATAGATTTATGCAGACCAAATAATTTTTGCGCAACTTCCGATTGTTCTTTTGCTTTTTTATCGTAGTTGCGGTTGTTCTCACTGATCTCGCTTAAGTAACGTGTTTTTGAAGGAGGAATGATATAAATTTTTTCACTCATCTCATTTGTGATGGTGAAATTTGATTTTAATTTTTCATTCTTTGTTTTCTCATACAATTTATCCATCACCGCACGGTACAAACGATTCATGCCCGGATCATTGAATTGAGAAGCAATTGTTCCATGCACAGGAAGCGAATCATCACTTGCATCAAATAAATTATGATTCCGTTTGTATTGTTTTTTTACATCGCGCAAAGCATCTAGAGCTCCGCGTTTGTCAAATTTGTTTAAAGCAATTATGTCAGCGAAATCTAACATATCAATTTTCTCGAGTTGCGATGCTGCACCGTATTCAGGCGTCATTACATACAAACTCATATTGCTGTGTTCAATAATTTCCGTATCGCTTTGTCCTATTCCACTTGTTTCTAAAATTATTAGATCAAAATTCGCTGCTTTACAAATATCAACTGCATCTTGAACATATTTACTCAATGCCAAATTACTTTGACGAGTAGCAAGAGATCGCATGTAAACTCTATCGTTATTTATAGCGTTCATGCGAATTCTATCTCCTAAAAGTGCGCCGCCTGTTTTACGTTTACTCGGATCGACTGAAATTATGGCAATGTATTTATCTTTAAAATCAACTAAAAACCTACGAACCAATTCATCAACCAAACTACTTTTACCTGAACCACCGGTTCCTGTAATACCTAAAACTGCAGTTGTTGATGTTTTTGCTTTTTCGCGTGCCTTATTTAGTAATGCCGTACTTTCTTCATTAAAATTTTCTGCGGCCGAAATTAATCTTGCGATCGATTTATAATCTCGCTCCATGGCATGTCCAACTTCACCATTTAAATTTTTACCTGTTGCAAAATCACATTGTTTCAACAGATCATTTATCATTCCTTGCAAACCCATTGAACGGCCATCGTCAGGAGAATAAATTCTTGTGATTCCGTATTTATGTAATTCTTCAATTTCCGTTGGAAGAATAACTCCGCCGCCGCCGCCAAATAATTTTATGTGTGTACAATTTTTTTCTTTCAAAAGATCGTACATATATTTAAAATACTCAACGTGTCCGCCCTGATAACTTGTAACCGCAATTGCATTAGCATCTTCTTGTATTGCACAATTCACTACTTCCTGCGCGCTTCTATCATGACCCAAATGAATAACTTCAACACCGCTCGCCTGAATGATACGTCGCATGATATTAATAGCAGCATCATGCCCATCGAAAAGAGCAGCTGCAGTAACAATTCTTATTTTATTTTTTGATTGGTAAGGGGTCGTTTCCATTTTACTATATATAGCGCACTAATATAGGTAAAATAAGCCTTTTTTGATAATGGAATTTAAAGGTTTTTGAGGTGTTTTTTCGCTCTTACTTTAAAATCAAGGTCTTCCAAAACAGCTTTTTCACGGCTTTTTAACTTTAGAACCAAATTAAAATAAATTCTTGCTTTTTCTTTCTCATTATTCTCCACTAATGCTTCGGCATAATAAAAATTATTTGCGATATCCGCAGGAAAATATTTAAGTGCTTTTTCCAAAACCCTTTTCGCTTCCTCCTTACTTGGCCATGTAATAATTAAGGGGATATAAGGTGTTTTGTAATTTAAAATACCAAGTACTTTCCATCCTGTTGCTGAATAATACATTGAATCTAATTGAATTAATTTTAAAGAATTACTTCTCATTAATTCTACAACGCCATTAGTTGCATTTGTAAACGCACCAGTTAATTCTGCTTTTAAGCCAACGCTTGTAATGTATTCGAATAATATTGGTCCGGATAAAGGGTATT
>JANYCL010000148.1 GCA_025360355.1 Sphingobacteriaceae bacterium | reverse complement strand
CGCTGATATTATGGTCGCCTTCAACCAATTTTATGTTTTTAACTTTAGTTCCTGCTTTAACCGATTTAGAGGAACCTTTTATAGGGAGATCTTTAATAATAACTACTGTGTCTCCTTCTTTTAATTCGTTGCCGTTAGAATCTTTTATAACCGAGCTTGCAGCAGTTTCTTCAACAACTTCTTCTTCCGGATTCCATTCATGAAAACATTCCGGACAAACTATTGTTGCACCGCTTTGGTAAGTGTATTGGCATTTGCATTTTGGACAAGGAGGAAGTTCGGACATGACCTAAAGGTAGGATAAATTCTAAGTTATTTGGAGTTTAAATTCTGTGCGACACAAACACCCATACTAAAACAAGCCTGCAATAAATAGCCTCCGGTTGGTGCATTCCAATCTAACATTTCCCCAATGCAAAATGTGTTCTTTAGTTTGTTTAGTTCAAAGTTTTCATTGACTTCGTTCAACGAAACACCACCTGTGGTTGAAATAGCTTCGTCTGTTGGCGCCGCTGCAAGAACAGTAAGAGGTAAAGACTTTATTTTTTCGGAAAGCATAACGTGATCCAGAAATTCTTCTTTGGTCAACATAGATTTTAAAAGGTGAATTTGTGACTGGCTTAATTTAACTTCACGTTTAAGGATCTCCGTAGTTTTTAAACCGGAATTGTTGATGACCTGCTGTAGCTCATTTAATGAGAGTATAGGTTTTAGATCTATAAAAATAGTTGCGGAACCTTGTGCCGAAAGGCCTGATTGTATTTCCGGGCTCAGCGCATAAATGGCATTGCCTTCAAGTCCAAATTGAGTGATCACGAGTTCTCCTTTTTGCGTTTTGTTTAAACAAGAAAGAGAAATGTTTTTCAGAGGTGCGCCTTCATTTTTTGCAATAAGACCTTCAGGCCAATCAATTTTATACGCGCAGTTTGCAGGAAGGAAAGGAATCGTTTTTATTCCTTTATTATTGAAGCTGTCCAGCCATGAACCATCAGAACCGGTAACTTTATAACTTCCTCCGCCCAATGAAAAAATGACATGATCGGCTGCTACTGTTTTGTTATTATTAAAAAGCAACTTGTTATTTGTATCCCAGCCTTCCCAGCAATGATCGTATTCAATGCGAACCTTTAGTTTAAATAGAACGTCTTGGATCTTATTTAGAACTGTAATTGGCTTTATTCCTTTTTCAGGATAAACTCTTTTACTGCTGCCAATAATAGTTGGGATACCAATGTCCTGCAACCAACTCCGTAAATTTTCGTTCGTAAAATTCAGCAACGCGTTTTTTAAAAAATGATCCGGCGTAAAGCGGCTTATCATTATATCAACCGGTTCAGAATGCGTGAGATTAAATCCGCCTTGTCCGGCAACTAAAAACTTTCTGCCAAGTGATCGGTTCTTTTCATAAATGGTAACATCAAATTTTCCGGGATCTAAATAGGCAGCAGCTATAAGCGCAGAAGGTCCTCCTCCAATAATTGCTACCGTTTTTTTCATTTTATTTTATGGCTATTTGAAGTCACGTATTAACTTCCCATTAATGTACTAATTCCTCTTAAATAAAAAAGCCCCACATTTCCGCAGGGCTTTTTGTATTCTAGAGTCATAGTGAGCTTGACGAACTATTTCGTAACCTTATCTCTTAATGCGTAAATTTTTTCGCTGATGGATTTGAATTTTGCATCATCAATATCCTTCGCGTCTTTAATTACATTGATCTCTTTATGGATCACTTTAAAATCGTTGTTTAAAGCAACCGCTTCTTTTTTATCTTTATAATCTTCTAACAGATCAATTAAATTCTTTAAATAAAAACGTTGATCCCAAACTGTTTTGTAAGCTTTTGCTTTTGCTTCAGGATTTGAAACTCCTTCTGCAATTTTACAAGTTAAATACAAACCTTCGATCCAAGATCCTGCAAATACAGAAGAAGCCGTGTAAACACGCGCATTGGTTCTTAAATACGAATCGCTCTTCACAAAAATATCACTCAATATATTCAGTAAACTGTCTTTGTTACTTAAATTAGTTTCTGCACGTTTACCGATCATTCTGTCAACCGCACCTTTTAATCCTAAATTATCAGATTGCAATAAAACAGTTTTCATGTATTTCATTACATCTTGTCCCTGATTATTTACCATTGCGTAACTCATGTCAATATTATAAACACCAAGCGTAACTGATTTTATAAATTCATCGCTATAGCTTGCTGATTTTTTTGGGTCATTTAAAAGTCCGCTATTATAATCAACGCCCCAGCCCGACATATCATTAACCATTGAAACCGGTGAAGGAATATTTGCGATAGCGAAATCGAATTTGAATTTAATTTCTTCGTTTACGGTTATAGGAGTCGTATCTTCAGGTACAACATAAGCAGTTGTATCAACATCATCGCTAGCTTCTTTAGTTCCTTTATTTCCGCAAGAAAATAACAGGGCAGTTAATGCTAAAGGTAAAACAAGGCTTAATTTTTTCATTTGTTTGATTTTTTTGTAAAAACTTGAACAAATATAAGGGTGAATGACTAATTTCCAAATATTAAGTTTTTACCGAATATAAGAGAATTTCTTCTTTTTGAAAACTTTAAAGGAAGAATTCCGCATTCACCCTTAATAGTGTCGTTATTTAAATCAATTAGGGTGAAGGCCATTCTGACCCTGTAGTGTTTTTCTTACTAAAACCCATATATTAGAGCTAAATTTAATTTAATACAATCAGAATTGTCCTTCATCCTCGACGATAACTATTTTATGAACGAAGCGTTAAAAGAGGCGCAAAAAGCCTATGATGCTGATGAAGTCCCGGTGGGCGCTGTGATCGTTGCTAACAATAAGATAATAGCGAGAGGACATAATTTAACCGAACGTTTGACCGATGTCACTGCCCACGCCGAAATGCAGGCCATTACTTCAGCCGCCAATGCTTTGGGAGGGAAATACCTGTTAGAGTGCACCCTTTATGTGACCCTTGAGCCTTGTCCGATGTGCGCCGGGGCCTTAAATTGGTCGCAAATTACGAAGGTAGTTTATGGGGCATCCGACCAAAAAAGGGGTTTTTCGACCATATCTCAGAATATGTTTCATCCAAAAACTGTTGTAACCAAAGGTATAATGGAGGAAGCCTGCGGGGAAATAATTAAAAGGTTCTTTAACTCAAAAAGAGGTTAATTTCTTTACAGCTGAAACAAAATTTTCGCTCCAGCTCACCCAATTCAAACGTTTATCATATTCTTCGCGAGTAGTTTTGCAAAGTAATTCGTAACGGCCGGTTTCATTTAAAACATCAGCAATTTTTTGAGCGTAAGCTTTTCCTGTATCGTTGAAATCAATTAAAAAACCATTTTTATTTTCAGAGATATGTCCGGCCACACCGCCTGTGTTTGACGACAAGATAGGAAGAGCATAAGCACTGGCTTCGCAATAAACAATAGGCGTGCAATCGAAGCGGGTTGGGAGGATGAAAAAAGTGTGAGATAAAAATAATTTCTCCAATTGTTTTTTTCCTTCCGGTGTATTTTTATTGATGAAAGGAATAATGGTAACTCTTTCGTTTTTTATTTCTGTTGGAGGAGTACATCCGCAAACTGTTAAACGCGCATCAAACCCCATTATTACAAGATCATTCATTGCGTTAATGGCAATGTCAACACCTTTGTTTTCCCAATAAGTCCCGACTAATAATAAATTACATTTTTTGTCATCCTGAGCTTGCCGAAGGGCTGGATTTTTATTTGCGAAAACAAATTCAGCGTTTGGTAAATTATCCATGTTGGCGCCAAATGGTAAAACCAAAGTTTTACTTTGTGGTAATTTATATTCTGTGATGGCGATGTCGGCTGCCCATTGCGAAGAGAAAATAGTCAGCTCACAATTATGCATTGCGACTTTATCTGTATTGATGCTTTGTTGTTCTGAAAATTTCCAAAGTTTTTTAAAAATGTTATGATAGTTTATTGTGCCCGCAATGGTTCTGTCTAAAATTAAAACTTTAGGTGTTTTTGTTTTCAGATAACCAATATAAGCAACTCCGGCGGGAGAAATGATCAGATCGTAATTCTTTCCTTCTAATTTTTTTGAAAATAATTTTGCGCAGGCTTTTGCATACATCGTTGAATGACGGTAATCAAAACGTTTCCCGACCAATAATGAAAAACCATGAATGATCTTACAAATGAAAACTAGAT
>JANYCL010000108.1 GCA_025360355.1 Sphingobacteriaceae bacterium | reverse complement strand
ATTAATTTACCTTTTGTATTTAGCGATGCTTCATCCAATAATCCAACTTCCTGGTCGTGGAGTTTTCCGGGAGGCTCTCCTTCAACTTCAGTGTCTCAAAATCCAAGCGTTACTTATACCGCAGCCGGCGTTTATACAGTTACTTTAGTCGCTACTAATACGGTTGGTACAAGTTCTCCTCTAACAGGCACCATTTCTGTCGTGAATTCTCCAACCGCCACATCAACTAGTACAGCTATTTGTGTTGGTCAAACCGGTTTCGTTAGTGTTGCGACAAATGCAACTTCGGTTGTTTGGACAGGGGGACAAACAGGAGCTTCAGCCGGCTATTCTCCGTCAACCACGTCGGTGTATTCTTATACAGCTTCAACGGGCGCTTGTCAAACAATAGGAACTGCAACAATAAACGTAGGATCAACACCAACTACGCCAACAGTTACTCAGGCGGGTAATAATTTAAGTTCAACTCCCGCGCTTACTTATCAATGGTATTTAAATGGCAGTCCTATTAGCGGCGCCACATCACAAACATATACCGTAACTGTAACTGGATGGTATAGTGTTTGGACAAGTAACGGGTCGTGTCAGGCCTCTTCCTCTGCAATTTATATTGTTGTAACAAGTCTTGATGAAGCCTTTACTTTATTTAGTTCCATAGAAGCATCTCCAAATCCGGCCTCAGAAAATATTTTTCTTTTGTTTAAGAATACAGAAGATAAAACTATCAGTTACGATATCACAAACTCTGTCGGACAAAAAATCAAGCTGGGGACATTCAGTGCTATTGGCGGAGAAAAATCTAAAATTAATTTAGATGGCATTGCAGATGGAATTTACATGCTTAACCTTTCATCCGGTTCTTCGGCAGTTACTTATAAGTTTGTTAAACATTGATGTGAGGCTGTTCTAAATACATTTTTTAGAGACGTTTTTACTTATTTATCCATATATTTGACTATGAAAAAAATTAAATTTATTTCCCTTGCTGTTTTGTTTACCCTTAGTGTGAACGCTCAGAAGAAGTCTGTTATCATTCCTGATTCGGCCAAAACTTTTTACGATATTAAAAAAGAGTTTGAAGATTTTTGGAAAGGCAAAGAAGTGGACGAAGACGAAAAAGAAGGCACAGGATACGAACAATTCAAGCGCTGGGCACAATATATGGAGCCGCGAGTTTATCCAACGGGCGATTTAAAAATGGCGGGTGCAAAAAGATCATATGAAGAGTATCAGAAATTTTTAAGCAGTAATCCTACAGCTAAACAAATTATAACAGCAACGCCTTCTTCAACAACAGCTAATTGGACTGCTCTTGGGCCTTTTGGTTCGCCGGGCGGCGGAGGAACACCGGGAACAGGACGTTGTCAGTGCATTCGCTTTCATCCTGCAGGAACCGGAACCGTTTATATTGGTGCAGCAGCCGGCGGTTTATGGAAGTCTACAAATAATGGAGTTTCGTGGACAACCACTACTGATCAAATTTCTTCTTTAGGCGTTTCTGATATTGCAATTAATCCTATTTCTCCTAACATCATGTATATTTCTACAGGTGATTTTGATGGTGCGCCAACAGGTTTTTCAGGTGGCGATTCTAAGTCTATAGGAGTATTGAAATCTATTGATGGCGGACTTACTTGGTCAGCAACAGGCTTGGCTTGGACAACTAGCCAGTCTCGATTCATTTCTAAATTACTCATCAATTCTTTAAATCCGGTGGAAGTATTCGCATTTACAACTGTTGGTATTTACCGTACCCGTAATAGTGGCACAACATGGTCTTTAGTTACTCCGGGTTATTATAAAGACGCTGAATACAGGCCGGGCGATACAGCAACAATTTATGCTGCAAACGGCGCTAGTGTTTACAGATCAATAAATGGCGGACAAACTTTTTTAAACGTTTACAGCTCTACCTTCAAGCAAATAAGAATTGCAGTTACGGCTAATGATCCAAATTATTTATATGTAGCCGGAACTTCTTCAACAGATGCATTTGGCGGTCTGGCGCGCTCAACAAATTCTGCTACAACTTTTACTGTTATGTCAACAACACCAAATATTTTAGGGGGAACACAGGGATGGTATGATCTTGATGTTGCAGCATCTCCTACTAACAGAGATGAAGTTATGGTTGGAGGAATAGATCTTTGGCGATCAACTAACGGTGGCGCTACATGGGCTCAAAACACATTTGGATATGGTGGCGGACCTTACATCCATCCTGACCAACACGATGTGGTTTATATGAACGGAACAACTATTTGGGCAGCAAATGATGGCGGAATTTGGAGAACTACAAATAGCGGAGGTTCGTGGAGTGACGTTAATGGAAACATGAATATTTCTGAACCTTATTTCTTAGGCGTATCCGCATTAAGCGGAACTCGCATTGTTGCAGGACTTCAGGACAACAGCACAATTTTATGGAATGGTGCGTCTTGGTCGGTAATAAAAGGTGGTGATGGTATGGAGTGTTTTGTTGATTGGAATAATAATGCAACTATCATTGGTTCTTACGTTAGTGGCGCACACGCCAAGAGTACAAACAACGGTTTAATTTTTAACAATATAGTTACAGGATTAACAGGTACCGGAAACTGGATCGCTCCTATTACTCAAGATGCAACAAATCCAAATATTTTTTATGCCGGTCGTCAGGATGTTTTTAAATCTACGAATCAAGGAAATAGTTGGACTCAAGCCGGAGCTTTAGGCGGCGGCGGTGATGTAATGGTAATTAATTCTGCGCCATCAAACTCAAATACAATTTACGCAGCAAGAGCTACCGCATTATTTAAAACAACAAATGGCGGAACAACCTGGACTAATATTACAACAGGAATTCCTGTTAGTTCTGCTCAAATAACAGACATTGATGTTGATAATACGAATGCGAACAATGTTTATGTAACGTTGTCGGGTTATTCGGCCGGAAATAAAGTTTTTTATACAACTGATGGCGGCTTAACGTGGACAAATTATTCCACAGGTTTGCCAAATCTTCCTGCTAACTGTATTGTGTACACTAAAAATAGTCCGGGCGCAGTTTATGTTGGTATGGATTTCGGTGTTTACTACCGCGAACTAAGCATGAGTTCATGGATGCCATACAACACTGGTATGCCTAATGTTTGGGTGAATGATATGGAAATTTATTATCCAACAGGTAAGTTAAGAGCTGCAACATTTGGAAGAGGCGTTTATGAAACTGATCTTTACAGTCAGCCCGGCGTTGCTCCAAGTGCTTTTTTTATCACTACAAGCAATACAATTTGTGCGGGTAGTTCAGTATCATTTAATGATGCCTCTTCTAACTCCCCCACATCATGGAACTGGAGTTTTCCGGGAGGAAGCCCTTCTTCTTCTGCAGTAAAAAATCCACCAAGTATTACTTATGCCGCAACAGGAACTTATACCGTTTCTTTAGTTGCAACAAATTCTGTTGGCGCCAGCGCTCCGTATACATCTACAGTTTATGTTATTAATACACCAACATCTGTGCCAACAAGCACAGGAACTTGTTCTGGCCAATTACATTCTTTAACTGTTACAACAAATGCTTCTAACGTAATATGGCAAGGCGGTCAAACAGGGACAACGGCTTCTTTCGGTCCAACCGTTACAACAGTTTATAGTTATACCGTTTTCACAGGGGCATGCTCTTCAACAGGAACTGCAACTATGAGCGTTTGTGCTGCACCAACTACTCCAACATTTACACAACTTGGAAATATCTTAACTTCTACTTCAGCAGGAGGTTATCAATGGTATTTTAATGGGGGACCAATTCCGGGAGCAACCACTCAAACACTTGACATTTCTGTAAACGGAGATGGTTTCTATTCTGTTTGGGCCGATAATGGTTGCGGATGTCAGGTATCTTCAACTGTAATTTATTTAACCGTAACCAATATCGATCATTTGTCTGCTTTTTCAGGAATTCAAATATTCCCAAATCCTGCTTATGAAATATTGAATATTGCGTTTAAAACTCCCCTGGAAAAAGACATGTCGTTTGTTATTATGAATTCTCTTGGTCAAACCGTGAAAACAGGTAAGATACGAAGCGGAACTTCAGATAAAATAGCTTTGGAATTAGATGGATTATCGAGTGGTTTATATACTTTGAGCCTTAGTTCTTCCTCAGCTTCCGTTACTTATAAGTTTATTAAACAATAGGGCCTTTTTGCAATAAAATTTAGATGTAAGATTTGATGATTAAGTCAAAAATCATTAATCTTACATCCTAATTTACTGTATAAATTATGGGTTCTACAAACACACCTATCGATTACTTACCAATTGTATTAATGTTTTTAGTAGCCGTAGGTTTTGTTGTAACAACAATGGTGGCAACTCATCTTTTAGGACCACGCCGCAAAACCAAAATTAAGCTCGCTTCGTTTGAGTGCGGTATTGAACCTCAGGGGAATGCACGTTTGCCTTTTTCAATTAAATATTTTTTAGTTGCAATTTTATTTGTGTTGTTTGATGTTGAGGTTATTTTCATGTATCCGTGGGCAGTTAATTTTAAAGAATTAGGAATGTTAGGCGTTATAGAAATGTTTTCTTTCATTGCGCTTTTACTAATAGGATTTTATTACATGTTGGCTAAAAAAGCACTTCGCTGGGAAGAGTAAAAATATTTTAAGATGGGAAAACAATTACAGAAACGCACAAAGTTGGAGATGGCAAAATTGCCCGATGGTCTCGAGGGTCCCGGATTTTTTGCTACAAAGCTGGAAGGTGTAATTGGATTAGCGAGAGCAAATTCTTTATGGCCTTTACCTTTTGCAACTTCATGTTGCGGAATTGAGTTCATGGCGACAATGGCTTCTGATTATGATCTCGCGCGTTTTGGTTCTGAACGTTTAAGTTTTTCTCCGCGACAAGCAGATATGTTAATGGTAATGGGAACCATCGCCAAAAAAATGGGTCCGACTCTTCGTCAAGTTTACGAGCAAATGGCTGAACCAAAATGGGTTTTATCAGTTGGTGCTTGCGCAAGCAGTGGTGGTATTTTTGATACTTACTCTGTGTTGCAAGGTATTGATAGAATTATTCCTGTTGATGTTTATGTTCCCGGTTGTCCGCCTCGTCCTGAACAAATTATCGAAGGCATTTTAAAAATTCAGGAGTTGGCAAAAAACGAATCTTTCAGAAGAAGAAATTCTGACGAATATAAAAAATTGTTGAATAGTTACGGAATGGAATAATCAATTTGGCAATGAGCCGATTTGAAAATTTGAAAATGGAAAAACAAGATCTATTAAATAAAATTACAGAGAAGTTAAACGAATTAACTCCGGGTGCTGTTGAGAAATCAGAGATAGCTTATGGTTTTCCGGTATTTTATATTCATAAAGATAAAATTCATGAAGCGCTAACTATCTTAAAGAATGATCCTGAATTTGATTTTCATTTTCTTACCGACTTAACAGGAATTCAATCTGCAGACGAAAAACAATTAGGTGTTATTTATCATTTACACAACATGCCTAAAAATTACCGTGTTCGTATAAAAACATATTTCGATATTAATAAACCTGAAATTCCAACAGCTTGCGATCTTTGGCCCGGTGCTAATTGGATGGAAAGAGAAACTTTTGATTTTTATGGTGTGAAGTTTAAAGGTCACCCTAATTTAAAACGCATTTTAAATGTTGACGAAATGGATATTTTTCCATTGCGTAAAGAATATCCTTTAGAAGATCAGTCGCGCGAAGATAAGAGCGATAAAATGTTTGGAAGATAATTAAATGGCAAAAAAAGGAAATAAAAATAATAAAGTAGCAGACACAGCTGTTGTTGAACCCGTTTCTAAAAAGAAGGCTACGGTTGTTGTCGAAAATAATTCTGAGGAGCCGGAAGAAGAAAAAGAATATTCTACACTTAATCTTGGCCCAACACATCCTGCTACTCACGGTATTTTCCAGAACGTTTTAAAAATGGACGGCGAAATTATTCACGAAGCCACTCCAACTGTTGGATATATTCACCGCGCATTTGAAAAATTAGGTGAGCGCCGTCCGTTCTATCAGATCACAACTTTAACCGATCGCTTAAACTATTGTTCCTCTCCAATAAATAATATTGGATGGCACATGACGGTTGAAAAATTAATAGGCGTAAAAGTTCCAAAACGTATTGATTACATGCGTGTAATTATTATGGAGCTTGCGCGGATTTCTGATCACTTAGTTTGTAATTCTGTTATTGGTGTTGATACAGGAGCCATGACCGGCTTCTTATATATTTTCCAGTGGAGAGAAAAAATTTACGATATCTACGAAAGCATTTGTGGTGCGCGTTTAACAACTAACATCGGTCGCATCGGCGGATTTGAACGCGAGTGGAGTCAAAAAACTTGGGACTTGATCGATGCTTTCTTAAGAGATTATCCAGAAGGATTAAAAGAGTTTTCGAACTTATTAGAGCGCAATAAAATATTTATGGACCGCACAGTTAATTGTGGGCCGATCAGCGCGAAGATGGCATTGGAATATAGTTTCACCGGACCAAATTTACGCGCAGCAGGAGTTGATTATGATGTTCGTGTTGCAACTCCGTATTCATCTTATCAAGATTTTAATTTTATTATTCCTGTTGGTACCAGCGGCGATACTTATGATCGTTTTATGGTTCGTCAGGAAGAAATGTGGCAAAGTATGGAGATCATCAAGCAAGCAATTAAGAACATGCCGAAAGAAGGCGGGTTCCATGCTGATGTTCCTGAATTTTATTTGCCGCCGAAAGAAGAAGTTTATAATAACATGGAAGCGCTTATCTATCATTTTAAAATTGTGATGGGAGAAAGTGATGTTCCGGTTGGCGAAGTTTATCATTGTGTGGAAGGTGGTAACGGAGAGTTAGGATATTATTTAGTGAGTGATGGCGGAAGAACACCTTTCCGTTTACATTTCCGTCGTCCATGTTTTATTTATTATCAGGCATATCCTGAAATGATAAAAGGAAGCATGTTAAGCGATGCGATTATTACAATGAGCAGTATGAATGTTATAGCGGGCGAGTTAGACGCGTAAATATAAAATGGGAGCAGAAGTACACGGAACACAAGAGTTCGATAAAAAGAAACGCGCTGAAATAAAATTCAGTGATGCGGCAATGGCTGAGGTGAACGAGATCATCAGTCATTACCCTACTGAAAAAATAAAATCATCTTTACTTCCTGTTTTACATATTGCTCAAGCTGAGTTTGGCGGATGGTTGAGTCCTGAAACTATGGATTATGTTGCTTCTGTTCTAAAAATAAAACCGATCGAAGTTTTTGAAGTTGCTTCGTTCTATACCATGTATCACTTGAAGCCGGTTGGCAAATGTGTGTTTGAAGTTTGTCAAACTTCTTCTTGCTGGTTAAATGGTGCAGAAGATATTGTAAAGTATATCGAGAAAAAATTAAATATAAAAGTTGGCGAAACTACGCGCGACGGCATGTTCACTTTAAAAACTGCTGAATGTTTGGGTTCTTGCGGTACAGCACCAATGTTGCAATGCGGTGCGAGCTACCACGAGAATTTAACTTATGCAAAAGTAGATTCGTTAATTGAAAAATATAAAAACGAGAATCGTTTAAGAAGTTATACTGACAAAGATTATCAAAACACATTGTAATTTGTAATGGGCAAAAAGCTATTAATACATAACGATAAGGTTCCAAACATTCATACATTGGAAGTGTACCGCGCGCATGGCGGTTATGCTTCAGTTGAGAAAGCCTTGAAAACAATGACGCCCGATCAGATCATTGATGAAGTAAAAAAATCAGGATTACGCGGACGTGGCGGAGCAGGATTTCCTACAGGATTAAAATGGAGTTTCTTGGCAAAACCTCCGGGGGTTGAAAGATATTTAGTTTGTAATGCTGACGAATCTGAGCCGGGAACTTTTAAGGATCGTTATTTAATGGAAGTTATTCCTCATGCTCTAATTGAAGGAATGATCACTTCTTCTTATGCGCTCGGAGCAAAAACTTCTTACATCTATATCCGCGGCGAATATTTTTATGTTGCACGAATTTTAGAAGCTGCAATAAAAGAAGCTTATGCTGCAGGTTGGTTAGGAAAAAATATTTTAGGAACAGATTTCTCTCATGATTGTTATGTACAAGTTGGTGGCGGTGCTTATATTTGCGGAGAAGAAACAGGATTGCTTGAATCACTAGAAGGTAAACGCGGTAATCCAAGAATTAAACCACCCTTCCCTGCTGTTGCAGGATTATGGGGTTGTCCAACTGTTGTGAATAATGTTGAAACCATTGCTGCAGTTGTTCCAATTGTAAATGAAGGCGGAGAGGCTTACGCAAAAATTGGTATAGGAAAATCAACCGGTACAAAATTAATTTCTGCATCAGGCCACATTAACAAACCCGGCACTTACGAAATTGAATTAGGAATTCCTGTTGAGGAATTTATTTATAGCGATGAATATTGTGGCGGTATCCGCAATGGTAAAAAAATGAAAGCGGTTGTAGCAGGAGGTTCTTCTGTTCCAATTCTTCCAACCGAATTAATTTTAAAGACTGCAAAAGGCGAGCCACGTTTAATGACCTACGAAAGTTTAGCAGACGGCGGTTTCCAAACAGGAACCATGTTAGGGTCCGGCGGGTTTATCGTAATGGATGAAGATACAAGCATTGTGAAAAATTTATTTACATTCACGCGCTTCTATCATCATGAAAGCTGCGGACAATGTTCGCCGTGTCGTGAAGGAACAGGTTGGATGGAAAAAATATTAAAGAAATTCATGAACGGAACTGCTAACGAAAGCGATGTTGAGTTATTGTGGGACATACAAAGTAAAATTGAAGGAAAAACGATTTGTCCGCTTGGTGAAGCCGCGGCATGGCCGGTTGCAGCAGCTATCCGTCATTTTAAACATGAGTTTTTAGAGATCGCAAGAAATAAAAAATTTGTTGACGTAAGTCATTACAATAGATTAAATAAAGTTACAGCATAATGAAAGTAACAATTGACGGAATAGAAATCGACGTTCCAAAAGGAACAACCATTTTACAAGCGGCTCGCATGATCGGTCCGAAGGTAGCGCCTCCGGCAATGTGTTATTATACGAACTTAAAAACATCAGGCGGTTATTGCAGAACTTGTATCGTAAAAGTTACTAAAGGTTCAACCGCTAATCCAACACCAATGCCAAAACCTGTTGCGTCTTGTCGTACAGAAGTTATGGAAGGAATGGAAGTACAAGTTTATACTAATCCGGAAATTGTTGAAGCAAGAAAGGGTGTGGTTGAATTTTTATTGATCAATCATCCTTTAGATTGTCCGGTGTGTGATCAGGCAGGAGAATGTAAATTACAGGATTTGGGCTATGAGAATGGTTCCGCAAAAACACGTTTTGAATTTAAGCGCCGTGAATATGAGATGATCGACATCGGCGATAAAATTAAATTACACATGACGCGTTGCATTTTATGTTATCGTTGTGTAAAAGTTGCCGATCAAATTACCAATACGCGTTTGCATGGCGTTGTTCACCGCGGTGATGCTTCCGAAATTTCAACATACATAGCACAAGTGATCAATAATGATTTTTCAGGAAACGTTATTGATGTTTGTCCGGTTGGCGCATTGACAGATAAAACATTCCGCTTTAAACAGCGTGTGTGGTTTTCAAAACCTGTGGATGCTCACCGTAAGTGTGATAAGTGTTGCGGCAAAACACGAGTTTGGTTAAAAGGCGAAGAAGTTGTTCGCGTAACGGCGCGTAAAGATGAGTGGGACGAGGTACATGAATTTATTTGTAACTCTTGTCGCTACGATCACAAAAAGAAATCTGATTGGGTAATTGAAGGACCTTCACATATTGCAAGAGCTTCTGTAATTTCTCAAAATCATTACGAACATTTAAATGAATTAAAAGTTGAAGCCATGAAACACCAAAAAGCTTTAGGTTTTATGGATATCGACAAACGACCATAATATGCTCAGTTTTATAATATATAAAGCAATTGTTTGCGTGTGCGTTTTCGGACTATCGCTTGGCGTTGCCGCTTACTCTACCTGGTGGGAACGGAAATTTGCTTCTTTCTTACAAGATCGTGTTGGTCCGGATAGGGCTGGTCCGTTTGGTTTATTGCAACCATTAGCTGACGGCGGGAAAATGTTTTTCAAAGAAGAAATTATTCCTAACGTCTCCAATAAATTTCTTTTTATTCTTGGTCCGAGTTTGTTTATGATCACGGCCTTAATGACCGGCGCGGTTATTCCTTGGGCAAAAGATATTGTTATTGATGGCAAAGCATATTCGTGGCAAATTACTGATATCAACATTGGCGTTCTGTATTTATTAGGCGTTGCTTCTATTGGTGTTTATGGGATCATGATCGGTGGCTGGGCATCTAACAATAAATTTGCATTGCTCGGCGCTATCCGTGCTTCGTCGCAAATGATCAGTTATGAAATCGCAATGGGCATTGCTATCATCGCTTTAATTATTACAGCGGGCGGAACATTAAGTCTGCGCGAAATTCTTGCGCAACAAGATGCAGGCGTTTGTAATTTTGTTTATCAGCCATTAGGCTTTTTAATTTTCTTCATCTGCGCTTTAGCGGAAACCAATCGCGCACCGTTCGACTTACCGGAATGTGAAAGCGAATTAGTTGGCGGTTATCACACAGAGTATTCCTCAATGAAATTAGGTTTATATTTATTTGCAGAATACATCAACATGTTTGTGTCATCAGCAATTATGGCGGGATTTTATTTTGGCGGATATAATTTCCCATTTGCACACGAATTATATAATGCATTAGGTTTACAAGAAGGCTCTATCTGGATCTCCTTGATCGGTTTCGGTGCTTACTTTACCAAGACCTGTATTTTTATTTCAGTTTTCATGTGGGTACGTTGGACCTTACCGCGTTTCCGTTATGATCAGTTAATGAATTTGGGTTGGAGAATTTTATTGCCGTTATCATTATTAAATTTAGCGATAACAGTTGCCGTTGAATATTTTTTCAGAGGCACTATACATTTTTAAATTAAAAACATGCAGTTAACCAATAGAAGCAAAGTAGTATCAAACAAGGAGCAAAGCTTTATGGAAAGTCTTTATCTCCCTGCTATTGCAAAAGGCATGCTTATTACTTTTAGTCACCTATTTAAAAAAACACCGACTGTAAAATATCCGGAACAAACCAGACCAAGAGCTGCTGTTTATCGCGGACAACATGTTTTGAAACGTGATGAGAATGGAGCAGAACGCTGTACTTCTTGCGGATTGTGTGCCGTTTCTTGTCCTGCCGAAGCAATCACCATGGAAAGCGCCGAACGCAAAAAAGGAGAAGAGAATTTATACAGAGAAGAAAAATACGCAAAGACATATGAAATAAATATGCTGCGTTGCATCTTCTGTGGTTTGTGCGAAGAAGCTTGTCCGAAAGAAGCAATATTTTTAACCGACAGAATTGTTGATACAGAATTTGAGCGTGAAGATTTTATTTATGGTAAAGATAAATTAGTTGAAACAGTTACAGAACGCATTGATGTGAGCAAACGTCAAACGCTTGAAGTAGCAGAGTTCAAAAAAATTCCGGGACTAAAACACAACAATGTTTTTGAAGGGAAAAATTTAAATAAAGGGAAGAAATAAATTTATGCTACTAGGTTATACAATTACACAATGGCTTTTCGGGATCTTATCTTTCCTGGCTATTATGTTTGCTTTAATGGTGGTGTTCAGTCGTAACCCCGTTAACAGCGTTCTGTATTTGGTAATGACATTCTTTTGCATTGCGGGACATTATTTATTATTGAACGCTCAGTTTCTAGCAGTTGTGCATATTGTAGTTTATGCCGGTGCTATTATGGTATTGTTCCTGTTTGTGATCATGTTAATGGATCTGAATGAAGAATCGGAACCTCAGCGTTCGTGGTTAAACAAAACTATTGCGGCAATTGCGGGCGGCATGTTATTATTTGTAATGGTTGGTTCATTAAAAGGTGCGGGCGATCTTCAACTAAATCAAATGGGTCATTCTGATATAGGACTTGTAAAAAATTTAGGAAAAGTATTGTTTAAAGAATTTTTATTCCCATTTGAAATTGCTTCCATATTATTATTAGCTGCTTTAGTCGGCGCTATTATGATCGGAAAAAAAGATATTAAATAAATTATGCTAAACGGAATTTCCATAAATTATTATATCCTGCTTAGTGCGGTGTTATTTATCATTGGCGCAGTTGGTGTTATGGCTCGCCGCAACTCGATAATAATATTTATGTGTATTGAATTAATGTTGAATGCCGTTAATTTATTATTGGTAGCTTTTTCAACTTTACACAACGATCCAAGCGGACAAGTATTTGTATTCTTTATTATGGCAGTAGCCGCAGCGGAAGTAGCTGTTGGTCTGGCGATTTTAAGTATGATCTATAGAAACATTAAAAATATTGATACAGATCTATTAAGTAATTTGAAACAGTAGTAAACGCATTTATGATTAAGTTAATTGGTTTAGTTCCTTTATTTCCTTTGATCGGGTTTTTGATCAATGGTTTTTTTGGAAAGAAAATGAGTAAAGGTTTATCGGGCGGAATTGCCTGTGTAAGCATTTTCGCTTCATTGGTTGTTTCTGTTTTGGCTTTTATTGAGCTGGAACATTCCGTAAACAAATCACATGTTGTTACTTTATTCTCCTGGATCAGCGCTGATACTTTAAATATTCCTTTCGATTTTTTATACGATCCGCTCTCTGCATTGTTTTTATTGATCATTACCGGAATTGGTTTTTTAATTCATGTTTACTCCGTTGGCTATATGCACGATGATGCAGGCTTCTCACGCTTCTTCACTTATTTAAATTTATTCGTGTTCTTTATGTTGCTCCTTGTAATGGGCAATAATTACCTGATCATGTTTGTTGGTTGGGAAGGGGTTGGTTTGTGTTCTTATTTATTAATTGGATTCTGGTTTAAGAACACAGCATACAACGACGCTGCACGAAAAGCATTCGTTATGAACCGCATTGGTGATCTTGGTTTCTTATTAGGTATCATTTTAATTTTTGTCACTTACGGAAGTATTTCTTACGGAGATGTGTTTGCAAAAGCAGGAGTTAGCAGTAACGCTGTTGTGACTGCAATTGCTTTATTGTTATTTATTGGCGCAATGGGTAAAAGCGCCCAGATTCCATTGTACACCTGGTTGCCTGATGCAATGGCCGGACCAACTCCTGTATCTGCATTAATTCACGCTGCCACAATGGTGACCGCCGGTATTTACATGATCGTGCGTTCAAATGTTTTTTATTCTATATCGCAAGACGCTTCTCATGTTGTCGCAATAGTTGGTGTTGCCACTGCATTATTTGCAGCAACAATCGGTTTATTACAAAACGACATTAAAAAAATTCTTGCTTACTCTACTGTTTCACAATTGGGATTAATGTTTTTAGGATTAGGCGTTGGCGCTTATAGCTCTTCTGTATTTCATGTAACAACACACGCTTTCTTTAAAGCATTATTGTTCTTAGGAGCGGGGTCTGTTATACATGCAATGGGCGGTGAGCAAGATGTTCGTAAAATGGGCGGACTAAAAGGAAAAATTAAAATTACTTACATAACAATGTTGCTCGGAACAATTGCGATCAGTGGATTTCCTCCTTTCGCGGGTTTCTTTAGTAAAGATGAAATTTTAGCTCACGTTTACGAACACAATAAAATATTATGGTTCTTAGGAATGGTTACTTCCATGTTAACTGCTTTCTATATGTTCCGTATGTTATTCTTAACTTTCTTCGGAACATTCCGCGGCACACACGAACAAGAACATCATTTACACGAATCGCCAAAAAGCATGACCATCCCTTTAATGGTATTGGCTGCTCTTTCTGTTGTTGGTGGCGCACTAGGTTTGCCTGAATTCTGGGGACAAACAAATTGGATCGGTGAACATTTAAGTCCTATTATATTACACAAAGACCCAAGCACATTAAGTCACGAAACAGAATGGATATTAATGGGGCTTGCTGTTGCGGCTGCCGGAGCTGTTATTTATTTTGCTCACGCTATGTTTATCACTAATGGTGTTTTGCCAATGGCAAGTGAAGACAAAATGAAGCCTTGGCAAAAATTAGTTTAC
>JANYCL010000073.1 GCA_025360355.1 Sphingobacteriaceae bacterium | reverse complement strand
TATTAATTCCTTCGAAAAAGTAACAGGTTTAAAATTAAATTACGAAATAGGTCCGCGCCGGGATGGCGATGTAGAATCCATTTACGCGAATAATAATTTAGCAAAACAAGAATTAAACTGGGAACCAAAATTTAATATAGACGACATGATGCTTTCGGCATGGAAATGGCAACAACATCTTTCAGAAATTAAAATAAATTAAGTCATGGAAAAACGTTTCAAATTCAAAAGTCTTTTTGTTTATTCATCCGACGAATGGATGGCTGACTCAACAAAACGCTACCGCACTGTTTTTGATAAAGCAGAAACAACTTACGTCCGCTGTGAGTTAGCCTTGTATAATAAATTATTTGACGAAGAAGATTGGCAAACAAAAGTTACCATTCGCTGCGAAAAAATAATACCCGGTAATAATGAAAAAATTACCGAACTGGAAGTTGAACTTAAAGTTAACAAAGACGAGAACATTGCCTATGTGCGTGATGGATGGGGCAATGCAACGCCAGGAATTTTTTGGAAAAAAGGAACTTATAAATGGATGGCTATAATTGAAGGTGTTGTTGTTGGCGAATCGCAATTTCATATTGAAGATGTTGGTTTGGTAACCCACAGCAGTAATCCATATTTTAGCATTGAGCATGTAAAATTATATCCCGGAGATGTTAATGGATGGGAACAAAGACAACGTAAATATTTAAAAGCATTTAACAAAACCACAACTCAATATGTTTGGGCTGAAATTAAAATTAAAGTTCTTACTAATTCTGATTTTAATTACGAATTGTTTTTAAATTATATTGATGATGCCGGTCAGCCAAAAGCTCACCAAAATAAAACCGGATACACGGATGCAAATAAAAAAGATTACACTTATACTTTTGATCTGGGATGGGGACATAATACGCCCGGCTCATGGAAAGACGACCAATATACTTTGGAAGTTGTTTTCATGGATGTTTTAATTGGCGGTGTAACTTTTCAATGTAAAGATGTTGACGAAGAAGGAACGCTTGAATTAATTACTTCCATACAGCAAACTATTTCTTCAGCTTCTAATAATACAATAACTAACACATCAACGGCAGCACCCGAAAAAACATTGGAAGAATTATTAGATGAAGTAAAGGTTCTAATAGGTTTGGAGAATGTAAAGAAGAGTATTAACGAAAACATCACCTATTTAAAATTTAATCAGCTCCGCAAGGAAAAAGGCTTTGATGATACCAATAAAATTGCTCTTCACTCTGTATTTACCGGAAATCCGGGAACAGGAAAAACAACAATTGTAAAAATGTTAGGGAAAATTTATAACAGAATGGGATTGCTTTCTAAAGGTCATGTTTTTGAAGTTGACCGTTCGGTTTTAGTTGGAGAATACATTGGTCAAACTGCACCAAAGGTTAAAAAAGCAATTGAAGACGCGCGCGGCGGAATTTTATTTATTGATGAAGCTTATGCTTTATCACGTTCAGGCGAAGACAGTAAAGATTTCGGAAAAGAAGTTATTGAGATCTTACTTAAGGAAATGAGTGATGGTCCTGGCGATATTGCAGTAATTGTTGCAGGTTATCCAAAAGAAATGAATACGTTCATTGAAAGTAATCCGGGATTAAAATCACGATTCACGGAATACTTTCACTTTGAAGATTATTTACCTGAGGAGTTACATCAAATTGCTGTTTACGCGGCAGGCAACAAACAAGTTACCATTGCAGCTGAAGCTGATAATTTTTTAAAAGAACAATTAACGGATGCTTATCGTAAGCGCGATAAATCATTTGGTAATGCCCGATTTGTAAATGGCATAATAGAAGAGGCTAAACAAAACATGGGCATCCGTATCATGAAAGCGGGAAATCTTGAAGCCATTACAAAAGAAGATCTGTCCATTATTACGCTGGCTGATCTGAAACAAGTTTTCTCATCAGGTGAAAAGAAAAAATTAAACCTCAACGTTAACGAAAAAGATCTTCAATTAGCCCTTGCCGAATTAAATGAGTTAACCGGCATGGAGAATATTAAAAATGATCTGAATGAATTAGTTAAGCTAATTAAGTTTTATAACGAAATTGGTAAAGATGTTGTAAATAAATTTTCGTTGCATTCTGTTTTTACAGGAAATCCCGGAACAGGCAAAACTACTTTAGCTCGCACCATTGCAAAAGTTTATAAAGCATTAGGCTTATTAGAGCGCGGACATATTGTTGAAGTTGACCGCGAAGGTTTGATAGCAGGTTATGTTGGACAAACAGCTATTAAAACTCAGGAAAAAATAGATGCTGCAATGGGTGGTATTTTATTTATTGATGAAGCTTATGCGCTTTCAGAAGGCGGTGGTCAGGATTTCGGTAAAGAAGCCATTGAAGTAATTTTAAAACGCATGGAAGATCAGCGCGGAAAGTTTGGCGTAATTGTTGCCGGCTACCCTGACAACATGCACAGATTTATTGAAATGAATCCGGGCTTAAAATCACGCTTTGATAAAACATTTAACTTTTACGATTATACGGCCGAACAATTATTACATATTGCCGATGTGTTGGTTAAAAAAGAAGGTCTCACCATTAGTCCTGAAGCCAAAGAATATTTAAATAAATACTTTAATGCCATTTATGAAAAGCGCGATAAGTTTTTCGGTAATGCGCGAACCGTTAGACAAACAGTTGGTGAAGTAGTAATGAAACAAAATTTAAGAATGGCTTCTGTACCCGCTGCACAACGCACACCCGAAACATTGAGCGCATTAATACTTGATGATGTAAAACATTTGACTGTTGAAAGCGGTAAGAGCAATTCGAGTCTGGGTTTCAGATTTGGCGCTGCAGGTTAAAAATATTCTCCATAAAAAAACCCATCATATTTAAAGCATGATGGGTTTTTAATTTTATTAAGATCTTCAATTAATGACCGCCGCCTTTTTTCACGTCATCCATTTTTTTCTCAGTATAACCTTCAGTGGTCAATATAAATACTGAGTCAGGTACTTTTTCAAGTGATACTTCTTTAGCCGACATTTTTATATTCATCCCTTGTTGTTTAAAGCTAAATTCCATTGGCATTCCTTTCAGGCCTTTAAACATTTCCTGTCTTCTTCCTCCGCCTTGCGATACATAAGGAACTTTTTCTGTATACCAAATATCACTCTTAACATCGCCTTCTTTTGTTATCATGGTAACAATTGCTTTTTTACACTCGTAACCCGCTATTGTTTTTGTTTCGTTTACGTATTCGATCTTTGGTTCTTTTTCTTTATTCACCTCAGCATTTTTATCCATTTCTGCTTTGCTGGTACGGGTAAAAAATTTAGTTCCCATTTGATCCATTAAAAGTAATTGTCCGTTCTCGTCAGTTAATGTTTTTGTATTAAACATCATACTGCTTGTTTCAGACAATGATTTTTTGTCCTTATAAGATATTTTAGTTTCCATATCACCAATCATCGCTGCTTGTTCAGGAGGTAAGCCCTCCATGGTCATAACATAAGTAACTGAGCCTTCATGCTGCGCATATGTAAATGCGCTAAGTAAGATGGCAACTGCTGTAACTAATTTTTTCATTTTATTTTTTTTATTATTTAATATTCAATTTCTATGCCAAGATAAGTCTTTCGTGGTGTTAAATTATGTAAAATACACCAACGGCTAGTTTTACTGAAGGCCGTCAAAAAACTTCTGCATTTCAGCTGTACTAACAATTTTAAAGTAAGCAGGGATATCGAAAGTATTATCCGGTATTTCAGCTTTTTTTACGCTTCTGGCAGTAAACTGCATTTCCATTCCCATTTTTTTAAGACGGTATTGCATTAACATTCCTTTTATTCCGGTATATGGGCTCAGTGAGTTAACAGCTTCCATACCCATTTCTTTGGTATAATAAGCCTCAAAAACAACGGAAGGATTGTTAACCATACTAACTTTTAATTTATTGCACTTGTATCCCGCGATGACTTTCGTATCACCTGTTTCTTCAATTTTTAATTTATATAGGGCGTCGTCGGCACGGATATCTTTTTCTGTTTCAATACATGCTTGTTTCACATCCATGAACTTAACCATTTGTGTAAGTGTTTTGGTTTTCAGATCGCAAACAAACAGGGTATTGAACATACCCATTGTACTCATTTCAACAAGAAATTTATCATTTTTAAATTTTAATGTTGCTGAACTTGGAGCAAGGCCGGCAAGAGGATGATTTTCATCAACAACTTTTGCATCAAACTCAATGATCCCTTCGTTAATTACTTTATCATGACTATCAATACAAAATGTAAATCCCGAAAATATCAGGAATACAAAAAGTAATTTTGTTATTTTTAATATAAAGTGTTTGCGGATCAAGAGTAAAACAAAGGCTTAAAATAAAAAAAATTTCGGCACAAAGCCAAATATATTTTAGCCATTAACCTTTAGTAGGCCTCTTTGTTGGAATTAAAATTGGTTGAAGATTTTTTCGATCTCCTCTTTGCTTACAATTTTGAAATAAGCAGGTATTTCGAATGTATTATCGGGTATTTCAGCTTTTTTTACGCTTTTGGCTGTGAATTGCATCTCCAGTCCCATTTTCTTTAAACGATATTGCATCAACATACCTTTTACACCAATATACGGACTCAATTGGTTCATGTTTTCAGAGCCCATATCCTTCGTGTAATAAGCTTCAAAGGTAACGGATGGGTCGTCAACCATTGTCACCATTAATTTATTGCATTTATATCCTGCTATCATTTTGGTCTCTTTACTTTCAACATATTTAATTTTATAGTTGAGGTTTTCTTTAGTGATGGCGTTCTCGTTTTCGATGCAAGCTTGTTTAATATCTAAAAACTTTACCATCTGTGTAAGCGTTTTATTAGTTTGATCGCAAATGAACATGGTGTTAAACATGCCCATTGTACTCATCTCAAAAATAAATTTATCCCCTTTAAATTTCATGGTTGCAACACTTGGCGCCATACCGGCCCATGGATGATTCTCATCAACAACTTTAGCATCATATTCGATGATACCTTCGTCAAATATTTTATCATTATGCGCTTTACAGAACGGGAAAACCGATCCCGCTAAAAGAATTATAATGCAAAAAGATAACTTATATATGAGAGTTTTTTTCAATTATAACAGACGCTGAAATTAAGAAAATATAAAGGATTAAGCCAATAAATTACAGAATAAAGGGCATAAAAAAAGCACCGGTCTCTGACTGATGCTTTTTTAAATTCCTATTGTGTTAATATTATCGAAGTACAACTGTTTTGTCAACGCCTTTACCTTCTTCAAGTTTAATAATGCTTAAAGCTGAGTACGTTTTTGCACTTATTACTTTTGATGCTCTGATGTCATAAATAGCAGGTAATTTAAATGTGAAAGAAACTCTTCCGCCTGCATCTGTTATTCCTGTTGCTCGTAGATCGGCAGTAATTGTACCACCCACCGGCGTTTTAACATTCGCATATAAATAAACAGTAGCTCCTGTAATTCCAACACCAGTTGAATCATTACAAATTACATTGGCAATGCAATCGGTATTTTTTTTACATGATGTGATGAATAAAAATCCAACTCCAACTACTGCAATTGCTATAAAAATTCCTCTTAGTTTCATTTGTTCTTAAATTTTATACGATATTCGTAATAACAAATATAATAAAAAACTTTTAAATGACAAATAGTAAAGTCCTAGTTTTAAGTGTTTTAATGCTTTTTAGAGGAATTTTTGCCTTTTCGCAGACCTATAGTAAAGAGACCATTTTAATAACGACCTCCTATGGGAACATGAAAATTAAGCTGTTCGAAGAGACCCCTTTACATAAAAAAAACTTCCTAAAACTAATAAAACAAGGCACTTACGATAGTCTACTTTTCCATAGGGTGATCAATAATTTTATGATCCAGGGAGGCGATCCCGACAGTAAAAGGGCAAATGACACAGTTTTATTGGGAAACGGTGATGTTGGCTATTGGATTCCGGCCGAGTTTAACCCGAAAATTTATCATAAAAAAGGTGTGTTGGCAGCAGCGCGCGAAGGCGATGATGTTAACCCGAAAAAAGAATCATCGGGTTGTCAGTTTTACATAGTTATGGGTAAAAAATATGATTCCCTCGCGCTTCAAAAAGCTGAAATAAGAGTGAATCGTGAAGTCATTACAAAAATCAATTATCTGGTTGGCTTTGGCGGGAAAAGCGTGAAACTAAAAATGTACTACAACCGGCTTTACACCCAAGGGAAGAACGATAGTTTAAGTTATGCTGTTAAACAACTAACCGATTCGGTAAGTAAAATTGAATATTCTAAAACGAAACATTACACTTGGACAGCTCTGCAGAAAAAAACTTACACCACTTTAGGTGGCACACCGCATTTAGATAATAACTACACCATTTTTGGAGAAGTAATTCAAGGCTTAGATGTGATCGATAAAATTGCCGCAGCTAAAACGGACAAGAACGACAGGCCAAAAGAAAACATCAGAATGAAGATCACAATTCTGAATTAATCTTTTTTGAAATAAATATTTATGTTTAGGTAAGAGTGATTTCGGTCGCTGATAATAAAATCCTTTTCATTCATTCTGAAAATTTTAAAACGGTTGGGTACATAATTTTTCGTTTCCGGATTTAAAAGATATTTGTAAGTATGCATGATACTATCCTTACTATTAATTCTCACCCGTGCAACAGCTTTCCCGTGATATCCCATTTTTCCTTGGTGCATGATATCCCAGTCGTAAAACATAATTGTATCGGTGGGATTAAAATTAATTTTATACTTCGCTAATTCCGCTTTTTCTTCTTCTGTTACCGCACTTGCCAATTTTAATTCGAAGGTGAGATACTTCATTTTATTAGTGATGGCAGTATCAGTATTAAACAAACGTGTGCGGCCATTTCTGTGGTCGGTTCCTTTATAATGAACGTTTAATTCCTTAATGTTCTCACAGGTTAACTGCGAAAAAGAAAATTGGAACAGGCTAAGAAATACTATACCGAAAATAAATTTCATTTTATTTTTCTAATTTTCCCCAAACTCCTAACGGTAATTTAACACCGCTTTTAGCATTCAGAAATAATTCTCCAACACTTAATTTTGATTTATATTTTACAGCAAAAGGTTTCAATAAATTTTCAGGAACCATTGCCGAAAATCCCAATGAATATGCGTTTAAGATCAGTAAATGCTTTTCGGTATCTAAAATTTGCAGCACTTCTTTCATCATTTCAGCAATGTTATCTTCTAATTGCCATTTTTCACCGTTAGGACCATGACCAAATGCCGGAGGATCTAAAATAATTCCCTGATATTTATTTCCTCGGCGGACTTCTTTTTTTACAAACTTTAATGCATCATCAACCAACCAGCGGATGTTATCTAAATTCGATTTCTGCATATTCTCATTGGCCCATGAAACTACTTGCTTTATGCTATCCACATGCGTAACATCTGATCCTGCTGCGCGTGCTGCAATAGATGCTCCGCCTGTATACGCAAACAAATTCAAAAATTTTGGTTTGTCAAGCACTGATAAATGATTGTAGATCGTATCCCAATTCACTGCTTGCTCCGGGAAAACTCCTACGTGTTTAAACGCCGTTAATCCTAAGCGAAAAGTTAATTGTTTGCTGTCACTCTTACCCGGTAAACTATATTTTATTTCCCACTGATCACCTGCTTGCTTTAATTTTTTCCATTCGCCGCTTGAACTCGACTTTGGAATAAATTTTACAGTCGCTTGTTTTTCCCAATCTGCATTTGAATATATTTTTGGCCAAACAGCTTGTGGTTCGGGCCTTATGGTAATGCATTTTCCAAACCTTT
>JANYCL010000071.1 GCA_025360355.1 Sphingobacteriaceae bacterium | reverse complement strand
TGCCTTTACTGTTAATTGGAATTGTTGTTGTTTCCAAATAATCGATCTTGGTAAACATATTCATATCTAAATTATTACTCACTTTTGCAGTTTGTCCTATTCCTAAAAGTCCGCCCATTTTATCAACCAGATTCCATTGTTGCAGATCTTTTGAAGTCGCCACAATATAATAAGCAGTGCGAATTTCGCTCGATTTAGCCTGAAGTGTTTCTGTTAATATGGCGTTCCTTAACATCAGTGTATCAACCGCGATCCTGAAATCAGCAACTTCTTCATTTAGATCATCTAATGTTTCATTTAAAATAACTAACTCAAGATATTTTAAAGCTAACTGATTATTTAAAGTTTCAATTGTTTTTTCTAATTCCGCATTTTTATAATTTATCAGTGAAAATTTATGATTTAGTTCCTTTATTTTTTTTCCATTCGCTTCCATTAATCTGTTAATGGCTTTTATTTCATCTTTAATTTTCTCTTTTTTCAGTTTCATGTCTGACTTACCAGTACTCGACATAATGATGTGCTGCTTAGCTGTAACAGAATCTAAATTCCGTTCTACTTCATTAAAATACGATATGAGTTCGGTTATTGATGATTCCCCATGTTCAATAACGCCTAAAAGCGAATCTCTTTGTTGAACTGCGCGGTCTTCCTTAGCTGCGTTGTTACAGGATACCATCGTGATCATTGTCACTGTTATACTAAAAATGAATTTTTTCAAAATATAATTTATTAATGATTAATGAGAGTAAAGGAATGGCTATGGAAGCACTTTTGTGTTACAGCATTATCAAAATAAGTTACACGATTCACAGATGCTTAAAATCAGGTTCTTTTTCATTCTAGAGCCATATTATCACTATTAGCAGCTAAATAAATGGGTTTGCAGTAAATTATTTAATGATTTCAGTAAAAAAAACTGAATTTTATCTGCATAATTCACTAAATTTCATTACATTTGAGTATGGAAGCTGAAATCACATTCAATATCGAAAAACCTGATACCGCCGAGGAGATCCAAAACTTTAAAGCATTCAGACTAGAACTAAAATCTCTATTAAAAAAAGGTAAATTAAAAGTTGTAGAAAAATTCAAGGTTTTCAGTTTCATTATCATTGATTCCACTGTTGAAGAAAAAAATCTTGTGGCTGCTTTCTTAAAAAAAGCTGATCAACAGGTTGAAATGGTGCCTAATGCTTTAGCAAAAGCATAATTTTTTTTCTTACTTACTTTTTTATGTAATTTTTAGGATCAAGCGCTGCGGGCGACCATTGCTGAAAAAATTCCAGTACTTGTTGCGTACCGTGTCCTTTACCTGATTCAAGATAACCGCTGCTTTGTGTATGCAAACGGTTTCCTTTCCCATCCAAAACAACAAATACAGGAAAGCCGAAACGTTGCGGATAACCTAAAGAAGCCAAAACATCTTCATTCATGTTTTCTTTGCTATAATTAAGATGGTAGGTCACAAAATCTTTTTCGAGTTCATTTTTCAGAGTATCATTAGTAGTCACTTTTTCATTAAAACGCATGCACCAAACACACCAGTTACCTCCTATTTGCAATAGAACATGTTTTCCTTCTTTCGCAGCTTTCTCAACCGCAGCTTTAATATCAGTTTTTGCATCTGCTTCCGGATGATATATTTTTGGTTTAGTTATTGTGGAAGTTGTAGCTGTTTGAGCGAAGCCCGTTAATGCCTGAATCATAAAAAACAAAATGATAATTTTTTTCATAGGATCAATTTTAATAAGATAAATATAGTAATATTATGCTGGAATTGCTCACTAAAAAAGTAAACCTTATCTTTAAACAATGGATGTAAAATACAAAAAAGACAATGAACATAGTTTTTTTTCTGTTGTGAATCAGCGGGTGAATGATTATTTTGTTTCCAATAAATTATCAAAAAAAACGAATGCCTTCGGTATTTTTAAAGCGGTTTTCTTTTGTTCAGTTTATATCGCTTTATATTGCGGTGTTATTTTTGCAAATGGTAACACTACCCTTTTGTTAATTTGTTTTCCATTTATTGGTTTTGTTCAAATTTGCTTAGTTCTAAACATGGGACATGAAGGCGTGCATAGTTCGTTCTCCGAGAACAAAACTATCAATCATCTATTTGGTTACACATTCGATCTTTTAGGTTCTTCAGGTTATTTATGGAAAATGCGTCACGTATACTCTCATCATCCTTGTCCGATGGTTCCTGATAGTGATGTTGATATTCAGCAAACCGGCATGTTAACATTTATGCCAATGGAGAGTCCACCCAATGCATTTAAATATCAAAAAGTGTATGCGCCAATTTTATATTGCTTTTATACATTGAATGCAATTTTAAAACGCGACTGGACCGATTTTTTCTCTTATAAGATCGGAAGCAAAACAGTTAAACATTCAAAAGCTGAGGCAATATCATTTGTTGTCTCTAAAATTATTTACATTAATTATATTTTAGTTCTGCCTTTAATTTTTTCCGGCTGCAGTTGGCAAATGGTGTTGCTAGGTTTTTTCTTTATGCATGTTGTAGCGAGTATATCAGCAGCAGTCGCACTTTTTCCTGCTCATTTATATGAGGAATCTATTTTTCCTGAACCGGATGAGAATGGAGAAATAAACACCACCTGGGCCGAGCATCAAATGAGTGTAACTATGGATTTTGGTACACGTCTGCCGTTTGCAGCTTTCTTTTTCGGCGGGATAAATTATCATGCTGTTCATCATCTTTTTCCAACTGTAGCACACGTTCATTTTCCTGAGATCAGAAAGATCCTTGTTGCCACTGCTGCAGAATTTGAAATTCCTTATAACCACCGTCCCTCACTTAACAAAGCTGTCGTTTCCCATTGGCGTTTGTTAAGAAAGAATGGTGTTGCTCAAATGAACGAGATCTTTTAGTCAATAAATATTTCTTTTTTATGCTGAAAATTGTATCTTTATTACACTAAAATTAAAGACATGAAAACAATTATCTCCCTCTTGTTCTTCTTTTTCACAATTACTTTTTCATTCAGTCAAACAGGAAAATTAAACCAATTTGATTCGAACGGAAAAAAAGACGGGAAATGGATCGTGTGGTTAGATAAATATTGGGACAAGGTTAAGGATAGTACAAAAGCTGTTTATTTTAGGTATAATTATTTTGATCATGGCGCGAGTCTTTATCCGATGGGACCATGCGGCAAAAAAGGTTATACTTTGGAAGAAAAAAATAGCAGCACAGTAAAGAGAGGTAACGCTTTAATGTTAGATGGAGAATATACCTGGAAAGATGCAAAGGGTAATTTAAGTTCAGTACACATTTTAAAGAACGGAGAATATTTTTCATGTAAAGAATATTATCCAACCGGCGAGCTGAACCAACATTTTGATTATACCAAAAAATGTAAAGGCCAGATCCATGGTTGGGGCGTTTATATTTATGATAAAACCGGAAAGCTTACTTTAACAAGCTGGATGTGTAAAGATAATGATGGTGTGTGGCCTAAGACACGCGGTTAAACCCAATTCCATTTGCCTTCCGCCTGAAGAATTCGTATTTTTACGACAATGAATCCTTTTTGGACACAAGTAGTAATACAAACAACGCGTAAAGACAAGCTTAAGACTTCTTCTAAACCTTCTGATTATTCAAATTACCGTATCGCAAAAGCTTATCGTGAATTTTTAATTATTCTGAAGCGTAACGTAAAAGACTTCATTTTAATTACAGCAGGTATTTTTTCGGCTTCTTTTGGTTTTAAAGGTTTTTTATTGACCAATCATTTTATTGATGGCGGCGCAACCGGTATTTCGCTTTTAATTTCTGCATTAACCGAAATCCCGCTTTCCTTATTAATTATTTGTATCAATATCCCTTTTATTTTTCTCGGTTATACAATATTGGGGAGATCATTTGCAATTAAAACAGCATTAGCCATCACCGGACTCGCTTTATGCGTTGCACTTGTGGATTTTCCAAATGTAACTAACGATAATTTACTCGTTGCAGTGTTCGGTGGTTTTTTTCTTGGCGCAGGCATTGGACTTTCTGTAAGAGGAGGTGCTGTAATTGACGGGACTGAAGTATTAGCTATTTTTTTAAGCAAAAAATTCAGTGTAACAATAGGCGATATTATCATCGTCATTAACGTTATCATATTTTCTGCTGCTGCGTATCTTTTATCTGTCGAGGTCGCCCTCTACTCCATGATAACTTATTTAGCCGCATCAAAAACCCTTGATTTTATTATTGAAGGCATTGAAGAATACATTGGTGTAACAATTGTTTCTTCCAAGAGCGAAGAAATAAGACAAATGATAATTAATGTAATGGGACGCGGTGTTACAGTTTACACCGGCAAACGTGGTTACGGAAAAAAAGGAGAAACGAATGATGTAGATATTATTTACACCGTAATTACAAGATTAGAATTAAATAAATTAAATACTGAAATAGAAAAAATCGAACCTGCAGCTTTTGTGGTAATGAATAGTGTAAAAGATACTAAAGGCGGAATGATCAAGAAGCGGCCTTTAAAGCATTAAATTAATCAACTAATTCAACTTTGCATCCGCCATCTTTTTCACCGTGCTCATGATTACAATTGCCATGGTGTTTATGCTTACCGAACCCGAAAAAACCGCGGTGGTGACCATGATGGTTCTCGTGATTATTTCCTCCATTTGATGGCGGCGGTGTAGGCATTACATTTTCAGTTTTAAAATTTCCATTGCTATCAAAATGCGCTAATACTTTATTTCCATTTTGTGAAAATCTTGCAGTAAATCCATTATCATCTTTATTGAACCATTTCTCAGCAGTATTCTGCGGATATTTATTTTTAAAAGTAGTTTGAACAGATGCAGGCACCGATTCATTATTTACAACCGTACATTTTTTATCATCATCGTCATCGTCACGCATACCGTGTTTCTCACAAGAAACTAAAAATAATAGTGATAAAACTATAATTACTTTTTTCATGGTTGGTTTAATTAATTGATTAAAGTTAAGAGACTATATTGTTAAACGCAATTATTTAACATTTAGTGTTTCCTAAAGTCATTTTAGCATTTGTTGGGAAACCGGCCTGTTAAAGCTGATAGAGCTCTTAAATCCTATGATTTCGCGGATTTGGCTCAAAACGATCCGAAATTCATCCTGATTTTTGTACATTAGTTCTCTAAATGAGATTTTTTCTTTTGCTTTCGTTTTTATTGTTGTCGCGCGTATTATCGGCACAAAACCAGGCATTCGATTCTTTGCAAACTATTTTAAAAACTGCAAAAGACGACACAACCAAAGTCAACCTGCTTTATCAACTCAGTGACCATTGTAAGGAAGATAAAGACATTCTATTTTATGCACAGCGATCTCTGGAATTAGCCGAAAAATTAAAATTCAGGAACGGTATCATCAACTCGCTTTTCCGGATCAGTAATATTTATTTGAAGCAAAAAAAATATCAATTGGCAGAAACATTCGGGGATCGCTCATTACAAACTGCCAGGCAAATTGGCTATCCTGCTAGCATTCGTAATGCCAGCGAAATACTTAGTGAGGTTTATAACAACACGGGGAAATACCAAAAAAGTTTAGAAATGTTCGAACTTTTTAAATTGATGGCTGACAGTATTAATAATAAGGAAACACAAAAAGTCGCGGTAAAAAAACAAATGCAATACGATTTTGATAAGAAAGAAACGGAAACAAAAGCCGAACAGGAAAAGAAAGATGTGATCGTTTCTGAAAATCTTAAAAAACAAAAACTAAAACGTAATTATTTTATTGGAGGGTTTGGTTTGGTATTTTTACTCGCCA
>JANYCL010000031.1 GCA_025360355.1 Sphingobacteriaceae bacterium | reverse complement strand
GATCTTAATTCAGGCATATAATCAAAGTTCATTCCATACACACCTACTATAAAAGTGACAGGAATAAAAATCGAAGACATGATCGTGAGTACTTTCATTACCTCATTCATTTTATTGGCATTTGTACTTAAATAAATATCCATTATACCCGATAACAGATCTCGGTAAGTTTCAACAGTATCAATTATTCTTGTAACGTGATCTTGTAAGTCACGCAAATAAATATCTGTTGTTGGATTTATTAACTGCGTTTCGGAACGAACCATGTTTGCGATCATATCGCGCATTGGCCAGACTTGTTTACGCAAAAAGATCATCTCGCGTTTCAGGTCGTACAATTGTAATAAAGATTTTCTATCGGCGGTTGCAATAATTTCTTCTTCAATTTCCTCAACTGTATCTCCAATTTTTTCTATTGCGTGAAAATAACAATCTACAACAGCATCCATTAAAGCATAAGCTAAATAATCAGCTCCACATTTTCGTATGCGGCCTTTTGCTTGTCGTAATCTATTACGGATAATATCAAAAGCATCGCCACCATGTGGTTCCTGAAAAGAGATAACCATGTTATCAAACAATACAATTGATAATTGTTCTGCGACCACAGTTTTGTCGTAACTTATCATTTTCATAATTGCCACAACATAATTATCAAAATCTTCAAACTTGGGGCGCTGATCAATATGCGCTATGTCTTCTAATGTTAAGGGATGTATATTATATAACTTACCTATCTTTTCGAGCACTTCTATTTTATGAATTCCTTCTACATTGATCCATTTTACCAACTCCGGTTTAATGTGAGAAATACATTCCGACAGATCATAAAATTCTTGTTCAACAAATTCTGCTTCGTTGTATTCGATCAACGAAATTTTTATGCGGTCGCCCTTATTATCACCTGTGTAAATAATGGTGCCGGGAGGTGCTCCTACATCATGTTTTTTCTTGCTCATTCTGGTTTTCCTTGTAAAACAATTACTATTTCTCCTTTTACGGTTTTCGAATTAAAATGATCTATAACTTCAGTCAAATTTCCCCTGAAATTCTCTTCATGTAATTTGGTAAGCTCCCGCGAAACAGAAACCAAACGCTCTTCACCAAAATATTCTTTAAATTCTTCAAGGGCCTTTATCAAGCGGAATGGCGATTCGTAAAAAATCATTGTGCGTTCTTCATTCAATAACGACTTTAACTTTGTTTGTCTGCCTTTTTTCTGAGGTAAAAATCCTATGAACACAAAACTATCGCAAGGCAAACCACTATTTACAAGAGCGGGAACAAATGCAGTTGCGCCAGGTAATGTTTCAACAGGAATATTATTTTTTAAACTTTCGCGGACCAATAAAAAACCGGGATCTGAAATTCCGGGTGTGCCTGCATCACTGATCAATGCAATTGTTTTTCCGGCATTTATCATTTCAACAATATCCTGAACAGTTTTATGCTCGTTATGCATATGATAAGATTTTAATGGCTTATCAATTTGAAAATGTTTTAAAAGAAAAATGGAGTTCCGTGTATCTTCCGCTAAAATTAAATCTGCTTGTTTCAAAACTGTAAGCGCACGAAGTGTAATATCTTCTAAATTACCAATAGGAGTTGGCACTATATATAATTTACCCTGCATGAGCCACGAATTGCACGAATTTACACAAATTACTGCACAAAACATTAGTGATAATTCGTGTAATTAGTGGCTACTTATTTATCAGGAATTCTTTTAAATAGAAAGGCTCGAAATAAGCCACATCTTCAAATTGACCTTTTTGCTGCTTTTGATATGCCAATTCAGCCAGCGCAACGGCTGAAGGAACAATATTATCAATAAACGTTGAAGATGGTATTTTTTTTAGCAGATCTTTACATTTTAACATTCCATCACCAAAAAAACAAATTGGTTTTCCAATATTAAAAAAAGAAATATCTTCCTCCGAAATTATTTGCGGCGACGTTTCTTTAACCGTATTTAAATTCACATCGAAAATTGCAGTATAAACTTCCATTCGCCGCGCATCTAACATCGGGCAAAATAAAACATCAAATCTGTTTTGCTGAATGGCTGTAGCTGCCATAATTTGTAAGGTATTAATAGCAATCATCGGAATTTGCAATGCAAACGCTAAACCTTTAGCAGCCGACACGCCAATTCGTAAACCGGTATAAGAACCTGGTCCGCCCCCAACTGCAATTGCATTCAGATCTTTCGGGGTTTTGTCTGCTTTTTTTAAAACTTCTTCTATAAAGACATGTAGATTTTCGGCATGAGTATAGCCTTCATTAATTTCTTTCGTCTCAATAATTTTTCCTTCTTTAGCTATGGAAACTGAGCAAAGTGTTGTTGATGTTTCAATATTTAAAATTAAAGACAATTATTTTTCGGTTGATGAAAACAATTTATCCTTATCAACAACTTTTACCTTTGTACCTTTACGTAAAGTACGTGCAACGGCACCATAAGGACCGGTAATTACTTCCATGTTATCAGTTACACCACTTACAATTTCAATGTAATCGTTATCCTGAATTCCGGTTTTAACTACTATCATATTTGCTTTACCATCTTTAATAGTGAAAACATATTCTTTTAATTTTTCTTTATCCTTATCTTTAGATTTAGCTTTTTCTTCTTCTTCATTTGTCACTTTCAGATCCCCATCATCGTCTGAATTTTCTTTCTTAACTTTTGTTGAATCCATGATACGGGTAGTAACTGCCATAATAGGAACTGATAAAACACTTGCAACACGTTTAGTTTGTATATCAACACTAGCACTCATGCCAGGACGGAAAGGTGAAGGCGTTTTTTCGGCGATCAAATAAGCGTAAGACTCTCTTAGAATTCTGACCTTCACAACAAAGTTAGTCACCTGATCTGCGGTAACACCAATTGTATTTGCTGAATTTGCGATTTCCGTTACAATGCCTTTAAATTTTTTATCGAGATAAGCATCCACTTCAATTAAAGCAGTATCATATTTATGTACGCGCACAATATCATTTTCGTTTACCTCGATGCTCACTTCCATTTCGTTTAGATCAGCAAGACGTAAAATTTCTGTTCCTTGTAAACCCATTACACCAACAACGCGCTCACCTTTTTCAACATTTAATTTTGAAACGGTTCCATCAACAGGCGCGTAAATAAAAGTTTTATCCAAATTTGTACTTGCTTCACGCAAAGACGCTTCAACACTTTTCACATTAAATTCTGAAGCTTTAATATTTTCCTGTAATCCTAATACATTTGCCCTTGACGCTTCAACTGCAGCTTTAGAAGCATCGAACTCCAGCTGCGAAATTGCATTTTGATCGAACAACTTTTTATTCCTTGCAAAACTTGCTTCCGAATTTGCCAAATTGGCTTTGGCTTGTTCTAACTGCGCTAAATTGGTTTTTAAATTTGCCTTTGTGCTATTTACGGTCGCGTCAACACGCTCAATGGCGCTTTGATAAAGATCCGGTTTAATCCGACATAATAATTGTCCTTTTTTTACCTGGTCGCCTTCCTTCACCAACATTTCAACAACTTCACCACTCACATCCGAAGTAATTTTTAATTCAGTTTCAGGTTGCACTTTTCCATTCGCCGAAACAGTTTCAACTATACTGCGCTTTAGAGCTTTTTCAGTCATAACCTCAGTCGGTTTACTGCCATTCAGCGCTTTTATTACAACTACTGCTAAAATCAGTACAATGCCTATTCCTACTATCCAATATATTTTTTTCATATAAACTATTAATTCTTGTCAAATTTAGAAACTTATAAGATAAAACTATCTCCACTCAGCACTTTTAAAAACCGAATGTCATTAAAAATGGCATAATGCTGAAGTAATCAGAGCAATTAACCAAATAAAACCAGATTTACTTCAGCATTAATCGTTGATGATTTTGGCTTTGCTAAGGGCTTTTTCCTTCATAACATCCTGTATGCTCCTGTTCTCAATTTTGCAGGTAAGCCACGAGATAATATCAAGATAAAGGAAAGCGCGTTTTTCATAGGGGTCTTGCTGCAATTTAATAAGATTACTCCGCAGTTTAATGAACTCCTTTTTTACGCTAACAGTATCCATGATGGGAACTTTACGCAAGAAACCCAAAATAAACTGCTGTACCTGATTCATTTCTTCTAGTTTGGATAAGAAACGGAAAACCGACTTAATAAGATATTGAACCATTTCTGCATTACCCAATTCGTAATGTGCAATTAAATTTAAAATGTATGAATAACCGTGGATGTCGCTGCGGATATGTGTAGAATGATTAATAACCTTACCAAGATATTTTATGGCTTGTTTATTATCACCACTTCCAAAATACAAACATCCAATTTTATAATAGAAATTCAAGATCCTGTTATCATCAATTTTATTTTCGAAATGTTCAATTCCCTTTTCAATTTCTTTTACAAGATAAAGTCCATCGGAAAAAGTTCCATTCATGAAATGAAAATTTATTTTATTGATGTAAAGGTATTGGAATAAAAGCACTGAATTATTTTCGTTATTTAAAATAAATTCTTCTTTTCCTAACTTCTCCAATGTCTTTAAAACATAAGTGAATTTTTGTTTGTGATTGATAAAGAATAACGACGCCAATAAATTATGCAAACCTTTTAAATACAGATCGGCATAAACAGGTATTAATCTTTCGTTTTCTTCAAACAGATCTACCCAACGACTTGCATATTTATAACAAGTTAAAAAATCTTGTACGATATAATTGTACCAAACATAAGACTGATACAGGTATAATTTTTCGAAAAAACTGAGTTCATCAATATTATAAGCCGGAAGATTCGATTTAAAGAATTCAGAAACAAACATGAAATCTTTTTCGTTCCGAACATGACTTGTTCTTAAATACAAACCATACAAGCGGATTCCAAGGTTAGAAAAATTATTAGTGCCGCTGATTTTTTTACTCAATAAAGAAGAGCTGGTTGTAATTTCTTCAGCGGTAGTATCAATACTGCGTGTGATGTATTGTCCTTCAATATGTTTTTCAAAATCCAAAACCTCAAGCAAAATGGCATTCTTTTCATATTCGGTAGCTGTGATCTTTGCTTTATCCAATAATTTTAAACTTTGGTTATAAAGACCTTTATTATAAAGTAATTTGGCGTAATCAATTTGCTCACGGATATAAATATCCAGATCCTGATTCGAAGCGTTTAAACGCAGACTCATCAAAATTTGTTTATATAAATGCGCTTTTAGGTTTGATAATTGTGTTTTCGAAATATCATTGGCTTTTTGCAGGATCTTATCCTCGTTGTAATCGGTTTGCTTATCAATTACATCAAACAAAACCATGAATTTACTATCCTCGTTACTTTGAATGCGATTCACGTAAAGTTTAAAATTACGTTTCTCGCTTTTGCTTAGCGATTTTATAAGCTGATATAAAGGATCGGCGTTTGACACACTTAAAATTACGCATAATTCTGTAAAATATTTTAGTGAAAATTAAAATAATGCTTCCTAAATTAGCACATGCCAAATGCGCTCATAAAAGAAACCAGTCCTTACCTGTTACAACACGCCAATAATCCTGTTAATTGGGTGGCTTGGAATGAAGACGTTTTTACAAAAGCTAAAGCAGAAAATAAATTAGTTCTTATTAGCATTGGTTATAGTGCCTGTCATTGGTGCCACGTGATGGAACACGAAAGTTTTGAAGATGCAAAAGTGGCGGAGGTTATGAACAAACATTTCATTTGTATTAAAGTCGACAGAGAAGAAAGACCCGATGTGGATATGCTTTACATGACCGCGGTGCAATTGATGAACGGACAAGGCGGATGGCCATTAAATTGTTTTGTGTTACCGGATGGAAGACCGTTATATGGCGGAACTTATTTCAGAAAAGACCAATGGACAAATATTTTATTAAATCTTTCTGATCTGTTTGAAAAAAATCCTGAAAAGGCAATGCAATATGCAACTGAATTAACCAATGGTTTGCGGCAAACAGAATTAATTAATAATAAAACTTACGATAGTTCGGGTTTAAATAAGGAGGTCTTAGAAAAATGCATTTTAAATTGGGAAAAACGTTTTGATAATGAATTGGGCGGACCGAAGAAGGCACCAAAATTTCCGATCCCAAATAATTATAATTTTTTATTGAAACATGCTTATTTAAATGATGATCAGAAATTATTAAAGCATGTTGAATTAACATTGGTGAAAATGGCTTGTGGCGGAATTTACGATCAGCTCGGTGGTGGTTTTGCAAGATATAGCACCGATGTTCATTGGAAAATTCCACACTTCGAAAAAATGCTTTATGATAATGCACAACTCGTTACATTGTATTGTGAAGCATACCGTTTAACCAAAAATAATTTGTACAAACAAATCGTTGAAGAAACATTAGACTTTGTAGAAAAAGAATGGCTCAGTAAAGAAGGTGGTTTTTACAGCGCGCTCGATGCCGACAGTGAACGCGAAGAAGGAAAATATTACGTTTGGCAAAAAGAAGAATTACAAGATCTATTAGGAAAAGACTTTGATGTGTTTTCGGATCATTACGGAATAAATGATATTGGTTATTGGGAACACGACAATTATGTTTTGATGCGAAATGAAAATGTAAGTGAAATTTTATTACAGCATCAGTTAAAAGCTGCAGAATTAGAATCTATTATTTCAAATTGCAAAACTATTTTAATAAAAGAAAGAAAAAAAAGAATTAAACCGGGATTAGATGATAAAATATTAGCAGCATGGAATGGATTAATGTGCAAAGCTTATGGAGAAGCGTATCTCACATTTAAAAACAAACATTACAAAACAATTGCATTACAAAATGCTGAGTTCATAAAAAAGAATTTTATCAGGCCCGATTTCTCCATGCTGCGCACTTACAAAAACGGTGAAGCTAAAATAAATGGATTTTTAGATGATTATGCTTTTGCAATTGATGCTTTTATTCAGACATACATTATTTCTCAGGATGAAAACTGGTTAAACCTTGGCAAACATTTATGTGACCGCGTTTTGAAAAACTTCAATAATCCGAAAAGCGATCTGCTGTTTTACACCGATTCATCCAACAAATTAATTGTAAGAACTACCGAAACCAGCGATAATGTGATTCCTGCCTCCAATTCACAAATGGCCATCAATTTATTTAAGCTGACTAAATATTTTGGGGATAACGATTACAATGATAAAGCTGTCGCAATGCTCAACAGATTTAGCGAAGAAATTGTGAATTACGGGGCAGGATACAGTAATTGGGCATCCCTTTACTCTGATATGTTAAATGTTCATTATGAGGT
>JANYCL010000502.1 GCA_025360355.1 Sphingobacteriaceae bacterium | reverse complement strand
ATCGTACATTAATGGAGAACATTCGTTATGGTAGAATGCATGCTTCTGATAGTGAAGTCATTGAAGCAGCAAAACGCGCTCACGCCCATGAATTTATCCTCAATCTCGCAGAAGGTTATCAAACTTTAGTAGGAGAAAGGGGTGTTAAACTCTCTGGAGGGGAGCGCCAACGCATTGCTATTGCCAGAGCTATTTTAAAAAATGCCCCGATTTTGATTTTGGATGAAGCAACAAGCCAACACGATTCTGTAACAGAGCACAAAATCCAGGAAAGTTTACTAGGTCTCATGCAAGAAAAGACCACTATTGTAATTGCTCACCGCTTATCGACAATAAAAAATGCGGATAGAATAGTTGTGTTACACGAAGGAGAAGTTACAGAAAGCGGAACTCACAAAGAATTAATTTTAAATGAGAATGGATTGTATTATAAGTTGAGTAAAATGCAATTCGATAGCATTAGCAGTTTAGCTTAAATCATAAAATAGAATTGATCGGAAAAAAACAACTACCGTTATTCATAGCGCTTGCCGCTGGTTTTATAATTAAAATTATATACTTATTTTTTATTGGCCCTGCTGTTTATGGTAATGATCTTCTCATTGCACGCGATGCTTTTTCTTACACTAATTCATTTATTAATCTTGTAAATACCGGAGAATATACGCACAATCCCGGATACGGACCCGCATCTTTTGGTCGATTGCCCGGCCTTCCTTTTATATGGGGATTTTTTTATTTGTTATTTGGAGTACCAAAAGCTTACACTGCATTTGCTTTATTTCAAATTGCCTTGGATATTTTTGCGGGCGTGATGATCTTTAAAATAATAAAGAATTTTTTTAAGGAAAGGACAGCCTTATTAGTTGTATGGTGTTACGTTCTGTTTCCGCTCACTGCTTTTTTTATTGTAAGAACAGATGCCGATTACCTTTCGCTCTTTTCAGTTATCGCGATATTTTATCAATTGGTATTTTTTAAAACAGGATTAAAGAATTGTATTTTACTTGGAATTTCATTGATAGTTGCATTTTTTATCCGTGAAACTTTAATTCTTCTTATCCCAATTAGCTTTTTTTATTTAACACTGAATTATAAAATTAAATTTAAATATTATTTTTCTTTGGTGCTTGTAATGTTTGTCTTGTATTTACCGTGGCCGATCAGAAATTATATTAAGTCAGGCGAAATTATTTTAGTGAAACCTGCGTCGGCCGGATACTCCGATTATACGGATGATATAATGGGCTATATGTTTTGGGTTTACAGCTGGCATAATTGTGATGCAGAAGAATATTGGATCTATGTTTATGATCTGGAAAAGAAAATTAATTTTCCTGAAGAAATATTTAGTACAGCGATCGAAAAAAAGTTAGCAACTGATCTGGTTGTGTTGGCGCAACGAGAAGGAACGGGTTTTTTGGTATGGAGAAACAGAAATAGTACCCGCAAGATCGAGTACTTCGGCAAGTATGATGCTTTGATCAATCATGGATTTAATTTACTTCAACGCAGTTTCAAAATTAATCACCCCTTTGCTTATTATGTAAAAATTCCTTTACAGAATTTGAGAAAAGTCTTTTTAAAAAATTCATTAACATTTGAAGGTGCAACCCCGGCTTTAGTTTTTAAGATCACAATGACAGCACGAACTATTTTTGTTTTGCTGGGAATCTTTGCCTGCTTTTATTATTGGCGACTCGATTATTTTAAGATTAGCCTGATCTTTTCATTGGGAATTTATTTTTTCTTTGCTTTTGTATTCCGTCATGTTGAAATGCGGTATTTTTTTCAGGCTGATGTTGTGATGATGATCGCTGCAACGGTTTTTGTGGCTGAAAAAATAAAAAGGAAAATTAATTAAGAAGTTTATGTTTATATAATTATTTCTGAATAATTATTTTTTTAGAAGTTAATAAGCTTCCGTTCTCTAACAGATTTAAATTATATATACCGTTACTTGTCTCACTTAAATTTATCTCCTGTTTTTTACTTATTAGTTTTTGAGTTTTGACTTCCTGACCAAAAACATTTATAATTTTTATTTCTAAATCGTTACTGACAAAATCGTTATTCAAAATTTCAATACTAACGATACCTGCATTTGGGTTCGGACCAATAATAAAATCAGAAGCAAAAGAATTAACTTCTTTAATTCCGGCAAATCCCTGACTCATTTTATGAATGAAGATATCACCGCCCCCATTAGAAGTTAAACTAAAATTACTTATTCCGATATCAAAGTTTGCAGAACTAGAATAGACCCCAACAGTATAGATATTATCAGAAGCATCTAGAGTTAACCAATAACCTTGATCTGCTAACACTCCTCCAAATTGTTTAGCCCAAATAAAATTTCCAGTTGAGTCTAGTTTTGAAACGTAAACATCATCGCTACCTACAGATGCTAAAGTATAAGTGGTTGCACTAGGGTCAAAATCCGTAACACCTTTAAATGTTCCGGTGGAGTATACATTTCCAGATCCATCAAGAGATAAAGAACGAGCAATATCTTGTAAGGGGCTTCCAAATCTCTTCGCCCATTTAAAATTTCCTGCTGAATCAAGTTTTAAGATGTAAATATCATCACTACCCGCAGAAGTCAAATTGAATACTCCAGCTCCGGGATCAAAATCAACTGTTGATTGAAAACAAGAAGTGGAATAAATGTTATTGTGTTTATCTACAGCTAAAGAAAAACCACCGTCAAGATTTCCAATTTGTTTAACCCAAATGAGATCTCCTGCAGGATCTAATTTCAATATAAAGGCATCAGATACTCCTATTGGAGTCAAATTTAAAGTGGCAGCACTAGGATCGAAATCAATAGTGCCCATAAATGAACCAGAAGTATAAGTGTTTCCTAACGCATCCGAAGTAATGCAATAACCTTCGTCAACACTTATAGAGCTAAATTGCCTTGCCCAAATGAAATTTCCATTAGCGTCAAGCTTTGAAATAAAAGCATCGTGATAACCGTTAACGGAAGTAAGATTATAAACTGCCACTCCCGGATCAAAATCAACTGATCCAACAAAACCGCCCGTTGAGTATACATTCCCAAAAACATCAACATCTAATTTATAGATTACATCCGCTGAAAATTGTTTAGCCCATAAAAGATTTCCATTTGGGTCAAGTTTTAAAACATAAGAACTATAACTTCCACCGTTAATAGTATAAGTTCCTATACCAGGATCAAAATCAATTGTTCCTGCAAAACAACCACAAGCATTTAAGTTTCCCGATGCGTCAAGTTTTATTGAACTGCAATCTCCATAAAGATTTCCCTTCATTTGTTTTGCCCAAATGAAATTTCCTGAAGCGTCGAATTTGGTAATAAAAATATCTGAGCTACTTATTGCGCTCATTGTAAAAGTTCCTGGCCCTGGGTCAAAATCAACTGTGGCTGAAAAAGCTCCTGATGTATATAAATTTCCAGCACCATCCACAACAATTGATTCACCTATGTCATCAAAAGATCCGCCAATCCCTTTTGCCCATTGAAAATTTGCGGTTTGCGCATTAATGCCAAAAGCCGAAATGATGAGCGCGAAAATTATTTTGTATAAAAACCTCATTTATATTTTAATACTAATGTAAGAAAAAACTGGGCTAAAAACACCTTATTAAATAAGTGGTCTAATAAATTAAATAACTGGTAATTTTAGGAGTAATAATATTCGCTAAGCAAATCCTAAAGCTTTTCTGAGAATAGATAATTTTTCAAGCGCCATTTTTTTCGCTTTGGCTTCACCAATGCTAAGTTCTTCTTCGAGTTTTGTCGGGTGACTCATTAACTCGTTAAAAGTTTTGCGCTGTGGAGAATATTTTTCTAAGATCAATTCAAACAAAGCTGTTTTTGCGTGACCATAACCATAACCGCCTTTTAAATAATTCTGACGCATGGCTTCGGTTTGTTCTTTGTTTGCTAATAATTGAAATAATTTAAATGCATTGCAGGTATCCGGATTCTTTGGCGCTTCCAATGGTGTGCTGTCGGTAATAATTCCCATCACCACTTTTTTCAATTCATTCTCCGGTAAAAAAATATTTATGAAATTGTTATAGGATTTACTCATCTTTTGTCCGTCGGTGCCGGGAACTATCATCACACGTTCATCAACCAGAACTTCAGGGATCACTAAAAGATCTTTACCTGTTTTATTATTAAATGCAGTTGCAATGTCGCGTGTTATTTCTAAATGCTGCACTTGATCTTTACCAACAGGAACAAAATTCGCATCATATAATAAAACAGGTAAAGATCTTTTAGTGATCCCTGAAGTTCTGGTTGATGAACGTGTGATGA
>JANYCL010000466.1 GCA_025360355.1 Sphingobacteriaceae bacterium | reverse complement strand
AAAATCTTTTTGGAAAACACCTTTTTTATTTTCGAGGGCGATGAGAACAAATTCATTATCATATTCAAATTTTTCGCGGAAGTGATTATAAACTTCCATTTCGTTATTTTCATTCGGAAAAAAATCTTCGAAATTATAATTGAACTTAAGATCTTTTATTTTAAACCCGCATAGAACAGAAAAACCGATTACAAATACCAGTACAAGTAAATTATATTTTTTTTGATTTTTGATAAAGGGATCTACAACAAGGCTAAAATTAAAATAAAATTGCCACGATTTAAAACCGTGGCAACATTTAAATGATCATATCGATAAAATTACAATCCGGCAGTACTGGATGAAAAACTAACATCTGTCCCGTCAGAATTAACTTCCGGCGTCAATGCAATTACCGGAACTTTTGAATGATGAATTACTTGTTGTGAATAAGGGCCTAAGAAAAATCCGCTTATTTCAGCTTCTTGGTCAGTCATAATAACAATAAGATCTGCTTTAACTTTATCTGCATGTTTTATAGTAGCATCAGCACGGTTTTTAGTATCTAAAATTGTTTCGGTAGTACAAGTAACTGATTTTTCAGAAGCAATTTTCTTGATCTGACTCATTACAACATCCATTCCTGATTTTTCGTTCGCATCATTTTTTCCTAATAAAGCAACAACATGTAAATGTGCACTAAAAATTTTAGCAAGTTCTACAGTGTAATTTACTTTCTGACGGCTATGTCCTGAAGTATCAATTGGCATTAAAATATTTGTGTAACCAAACTTCGCGGCTTTTTCACTCATTGTCATAACCGCGCAATTGCTTTTGGTAATTACTTTCAGTGTATTGCTTCCAATAACTAACTCTTCAAGTGGTGAGTAGCCATGGGTTCCCATTACTATCATGTTAGCTCCAATTTCTTTTGAAGTATTAATGATTTCTTTAGTAGGATTTCCTAAACTCACAATGGTATTAACAGAAATACCATGTTCACCGCGAATGCTGTCTGCTAATTGGTTTAATTTATTACTCGCGCTTGTTTCGTATTGTTTGGGATCTTCAAGATTTATTGGTTGTTCAAGCACGGCGTAATGTTCGTATTGTTTACTTATTACGTGTAATAAATATACATCGCCCTTTGTGTACTTAGCTAAAAAAGCACCATGCTTAATAGCTAACAAAGAAGTGTCGGAAAAATCTACAGGGATGAGAATTTTGCTGGAATTGAAGTGTATCATGTTGGTTAGTTTTAACCCGTTGGATGCATTCCGTTGGGAAATTTATTTTATTCTTTTCTTTGTAGGAATGCATCCTACGGTTTTTTAGTACTTAAATATACAATTAATTTTAATGCCCAATACTGAATAAGATCAGATCTAAAACTGATAAATATGTATTGGGAATTACATCCTGTTTTATACGGTTTTCATCGAGCCATTCGGCTTTTTCAATGTATTCTTCAGTTTGCGGAATAAGTGGTCCTAAAAAAGTAGTATTCATTAAGAACCAATAAGTTGTTTTAAGGGCAAATCCGGTTTTATATTGGTAAATATGATAAGTTGAGGGAAGTTCTTTTATAATTTCAAGTCCTGAAATAGCACATTCTTCTTCACATTCACGAATGGCCGCTTGTCTTGAATTTTCGCCCGGATCAATTTTTCCTTTAGGAAGATCCCATTTTTTTAACCGGTAAATAAAGAGATATTTATTATTTTGTTCTATTAAACCACCTGCAGCTTCAATGTATTTGAATTGCTTTTTCAATTCTCCAAATAAAAGATCAATATTTTTTGTAATTAAAATAAGATCAGGACCATCATTTTGTTGAATAAAATTTGTGATTCGCTCATTTAATAATTCAGCACTTAAATTAGATGTGTTTACAATTAATTGATTACCTGATTGTTGAATCTCGTCAGAAGTTATCAGTATATATTTAGAATTATAGTACACTTTTTTGTTCATAAAAATGTCTTTCTAAAAGGGTTTATAAAGTTAATTTTGCGCCATGACCTCGTTCGATGACTCTGCGCATAAAATTGCCGAATTTTTATTACAAATCAAAGCTATAAAGCTTAGTCCTGAAAACCCATTTACTTGGGCAAGCGGACGCAAATCTCCTATCTATTGTGATAACCGTAAAACTTTATCCTATCCTCAGATCCGTACTTATATACGACAAGAGTATGTGAATACAATTAATCAATCGTTCGGTCGCCCTGATATTATTGCGGGTGTTGCAACGGGCGGTATTGCACAAGGTGCTTTAATTGCACAAGAAATGGGTTTGCCTTTTGTTTACATTCGCAGCGAAGCAAAAAAACATGGTATGACCAACTTGATAGAAGGTGTAA
>JANYCL010000460.1 GCA_025360355.1 Sphingobacteriaceae bacterium | reverse complement strand
TTACCAAAAGTAATATCCGATGACTGAGGTTCTCGAAGTCACATTCTCCTGAAAAGATCTTTAATATAATCCAAAGTAGCGATCTCTTTGTAGTTATCACCTAAAGCATGATTCCACATGAAAGGTAAGTTATAAGAAACTTGCGCCATTGCATCAAGAGTTTTCTCATCCCATTCTTTACTTAATCCCTGAGGCAAAACAATTTTATGTTTTGTGATCATTTTCGAAAACTCAGAATGACCTTTAGGATATACATCTGCTAAGTGCTGAAAAATAATACAATTCGCATAACAATGACGAGTACCATGAATTTTTGAAAGACCATAACTTAACGCATGACATACTCCTACTTCACTATAAGTTAAACTTAATCCGCCCATTAAAGAAGCGACCATTAGTTTATCGTTATTCTCAGGAGTTTGTCCGGCTTTCTCATCTAAAAAAACTTCCCTGCATAATTTCAAAGCTTGCTCACCGTAAGCTAAACTAAATGCGTTGTTACGGATGCCGCTTTCACTTTCAATGCAATGAATGTATGTATCCATACCGGTATAAAACCACCAGTCGCGTGGAACAGAAGAAATTAATTCCGGATCTAAGATCACCTGATTAAAAACTGTCCAATCACATTTTAATCCCAATTTTTTTTCTGGGCCGGTTAATACAGCAGTCATGCTAACTTCAGCACCTGTTCCGGAAATTGTTGGAACACCTAAATGATAAATGCCGGGTTTCTTAATTAGATTTAGTCCCTGATACAAAGTTGAAGAGCCTTCGTTCGTTAACATTAATGATAATGCTTTTGCAATATCCATTATGCTTCCGCCGCCTATTCCAATTACACCGCTTGGTAAACCTTTTGCTTTTAAAATTTCGTCACGCAATTTATCGATCTGTTCCGTTGTTGGTTCGTAAGGATCCACATCGATATAATAAATAAGATCCTCAGCTTTGTTTTGTAATTTACCGGAGAGATCTTTCCCCTTGAAATAATTGTCAACAACATAAACAAAATAATTTTTGTTTTCTTTCCGTACAGGCTCAACAGTTTCTGCTAATTGCGAAAAAGCACCACGACCGTAAGTTACTTTATCAATGTTCTTGAAATTTTTGTGCGACATACAATTTACGCGTTAACCGGTTTTGTTGCTTTAATAACACATTCCGAAATTTGTTTTGCTAAAGTTTCCATTTCTTCTTTGGTCCAGGTACAACGTACACCAAAAGAAATTAAACGACCGATCACTTCCTGTGTTTTTGGTAGTTGTAAGTTTTTATAATCCTGAGGAGCACCAACTAATTCTATTGGTAATTTACTTACTGTTTTTAATTCTTTAATATGATCCCACTGATTAATGAAGTGATACATGTTTAAAAACCAATAATCAAATCCTGCCACTCCCGCGTTTTTAAATTCAGTTACCGTACGTTTTGCTGCTTCAGTATCCGGTAACAAAATATTTAAAAAAGTTGCAGAATCTCCTGAAGGATCAGCGATCTTTGCAAAAGAAATTCCTGGAGTTTTAGATAATAATTCAGTTAAGAATTTTTTATGTTCCTGATTTTTTTGTTTGATAAAAGGCACTTTACGTGTTTGCGCCGCACCAATTCCTGCATGTAATTCTGAAATTCTATAATTAAAACCTAAGTAAGGATGTTCTTCCATCCCACGTAAATTTCCAACATGGTTATGACCATGATCACTATACACATCTGCCTTTTTGTAAACAGTTTCATCATTCGTAACTAACACACCGCCTTCGCCGGCAGTTGCAATTTTAAAAAAGTCGAATGAAAAAGAACCTGCAGTTCCAAACAAACCGGTGAATGTTCCTTTATAAGAAGATGCAAATGCTTGTCCGGCATCTTCCACTAAAATTAATTTCTTTTCTTTTATAACAGCCATGATGCTGTCCATTTCAGCCATACCGCCACACATATGAACTAAGCAAACTGCTTTTGTTTTTGGAGTGCAAGCTTTTTTTATTCCTTCTGCACTTAAGCAAAGTGTTTCATCAATTTCCGCGAATACAGGTAAAGCTCCAATAAACAGAACGGCTTCAATTGTTGCCATAAATGTGAATGGCGGTACAATAACTTCATCACCTGCACCAATTCCGCTGGCAGCTAATGCTGTTGCGATTGCAGTTGAACCGCTGCTCATGGCGTGTGCATA
>JANYCL010000426.1 GCA_025360355.1 Sphingobacteriaceae bacterium | reverse complement strand
CCAAATTCATTTACATCTAATTTACAAAACCCAACTATTGTTGGAGCGACAACTTTAGCAGCGGGAACTTATACTGTTAATTCAATTGTATCAGGTTGTACAAGTGCGAACGGAACGGGTAACGTTGTTGTTAATCCTGCTCCTGCTGCACCAACGGCCGGCGGCACTGCTACTTTATGTGCAGGATCCAATATTAATCTAACCGCGAGTAATATTGCAGGTGCAACTTATAATTGGACAGGACCAAATAGTTTTGCATCAGGTGTTCAAAATCCAACAATTGTTGGTGCCTCAATGTTAGCTACAGGAATATACTCAGTAACTGCAACTGTTGCAGGTTGTCCCGGTCCTGCCGGAACGTTCAGTGTTACAGTTTATGGTGTACCGGGTTCTCCGACCATTAGCGCAACAAACCCTTCATGTATCGGTCAAACTTTATTTCTGAATGCTCAAACTGTTGTTGGAGCTACTTATAGTTGGAATGGCCCAAGTGGTTTTTCATCTTCTGTTCAAAATCCAACGCTTACACCAGTTACAGCCGGAATGGCCGGAACTTACAGTGTATTAGTAAGTGTAATGGGGTGTGGAAGTGCGGTATCAACCGTTGCTGTAATAGTTAATCCAACTCCTGCAGCACCAACTGCCGGTAGTAACTCACCTTTATGTACTGGTTCAACCATTAATTTAACTGCAAGTACAATTGCGGGTGCAACTTATAGTTGGACTGGTCCAAATACTTTTACAGATAACATTCAAAATCCTAGTATCCCAGGTGCAACAACATTAGCCGCAGGGGTGTACTCAGTTAGTGCTACTGTTGCAGGTTGTACTGGGCCAATTGGAACAGTTAGTGTAGCCGTTAATGACATGCCAATAGCGGTAGCAAGTGCTACTTCACCAATTTGTGTTGGACAAACACTTAATTTTAGTGCCAATACAATACCTGGTGCTATCTATAGCTGGACTGGTCCGAACAGTTTTAATTCTTCACTTCAAAATCCAACCATACCCGGTGCAACAGCATTAGCAAGCGGAACTTATTCTGTGTTCGCAAATGTTGGTGGTTGTGTGGGTCCGGTTGCAACAGTTAATGCAACTGTGAGTCCGATACCTGCTGCTCCATCGGCTTCTAACAACTCTCCGATCTGTGCTCTACAAACTTTAAGTTTAACTTCAGGAACCGTTGCAGGTGCAACTTATAGTTGGACAGGGCCTAATACATTTACTTCAGGTGTTCAAAATCCAACTATACCAAGTGCAAGCACTTTAGCAGCCGGTGTATATTCTGTGAATGTAACAGTTGGCGGTTGTGCCGGTCCTTATGGAACTACAACTGTAGTTGTTAATCCTGCACCAAGCGCACCTACAGCCGCTGCCAACACACCGTTATGTATTGGTGGAAATATAAATTTAACAGCAAGTACAATTGGCGGTGCAACTTATAGTTGGACGGGTCCGAATTCATTCACTTCAACAACTCAAAATCCAACCATTGTTGGAGCAACAACTTTACAAGCGGGAACATATTCAGTAACCGTAACAGTTGCGGGCTGTCCAGGCCCCGCAGGAACAATTTCTGTAACGGTGAGCACCCCTGCTGTTTTAAGTACAGGTGGTAATCCTATTGTTTGTGCTAATAACAACACAGTAACATTAAGCGGAACTTCATCTACCGGTTCAGGCACATGGACTTCGAGTGGAACAGGAATATTTTCTCCAAATGCCTTAACAGGAACTTATGTTCCGAGTGGAGCAGATGTTTCTGCAGGTTCAATTACAATGACATTAACATCAACGAATAATGGCGGATGTGCTCCGGTAACTGCACAGATGACAATTAACATCACTCCTGCTCCAACATCGAATGCAGGAAGCGATCAATCTATTTGTGCAAACAACTCTACTGTTTCATTAGGTGGAACGGTAACTATTGCTTCAGGAGGAATTTGGTCATCGAGCGGAACAGGAACATTTAATCCGAATAATACAACTTCGAATCCTCAATACGTTCCGAGTGCATCGGATATTTCAGGAGGTTCAGTTTCTATTTTCTACACAACAACAGGAAACGGAAATTGTAATTCAGTTACGGATACAATGATCATCACATTCTTCCCTGCTCCGGTTGTAAACGGCGGACCGAATTTACAATACGTTTGTAAAAACAATCCTAACGCGAATTTAAATGCAACTTCAACAACCGGTTCGGTTATCTGGACCACTATGGGAACCGGTGTGTTCACACCAACAAATACAATTTTAAATCCAACTTACAATTCGAGTACAGCTGATACAACTGCCGGAACAGTTCAAATAATTATTACTTCTTTAAATAATGGTTCATGTAATTCTGTTTCGGATACCATTACATTAATTTATACATCAACAATAACAATTAGTGCAGGTACAAGTCCAACTGTTTGTTCAAATAATCCAACAGTTACTTTAACGGGAACCTGTACAACGGGAGTTGGTTCATGGTCGTCGAGTGGAACAGGAGTTTTCTCACCAAACAATTTAACCGGTAGTTATATACCAAGCGGTGCAGATATTTCAGCAGGTACAGTTACACTTACAGTTACCTCAGGAAATAACGGAACATGTTTACCGATAACATCAACAGTTGTGGTTTACATTACACCTGGTCCAACATCTAATGCAGGAAGTGATGTTAGTGTTTGTGCCAATAATGCGACAGTTGCATTGGGCGGATCCGTAACTGTTGCGTCAGGCGGACAGTGGTCGTCGAGCGGAACAGGAACATTCACACCAAGTACAACAAACTTAAATACAAATTATATTCCGAGTTCTGCTGATACAACTGCAGGTAGTGTAACAATTTATTTAACTACAACAGGAAACGGAAATTGTAATCCAACTATCGACAGCATGGTGATCAACTTTACTCCTGCTCCATTGGTAATTGCACCAAACGTTTCGGTTTGCAGAAATAATCCGAATGCTTTATTGAACGGTTATTCATCAACAGGTACAGGAACATGGACAACTTTAGGAAGCGGTGTATTTAATCCAAATAATACTGTTCCTAATCCAACCTATATACCAAGTACTGCCGATACAACTGCGGGAAGTATCTTTGTAATTTATACTTCAACAGGTAATGGCGGTTGTAATGCGGTGAGTGATACTTTGCTTCTTACATTCTCATCTATACCAACAGTAACAGCAGGAACAAGTCAGGTAGTTTGTTCCAATAATAATACTGTAACCTTAAGTGGTATATCAAGTACTTCTTCCGGCACCTGGACATCCAGCGGAACAGGAACATTTAATCCAAATACTGTAAATGGAACTTATGTTCCAAGCGCTGCTGATATTTTAGCGGGCATTGTTACTCTCACTCTCACCACAACAAACAATGGCGGCTGTAACGCCGTGAGCGATGTGTTAACCCTAACAATTACACCCGGACCAACAGCAACTGCAGGAGCCGATCAAATTCTCTGTGCAAATAATGCAACTGTTGTATTGAGCGGTTCGGTTACAATTGCAAGCGGCGGACAATGGTCATCAACCGGAACAGGAACATTTACACCAAACAATACATCTCTTGGTGCAAATTACATTCCTAGTTCAGCTGATACAACTGCGGGTACTGTTACTATTTATTTAACTACAACAGGAAACGGAAATTGTAATCCAACCATTGATACTATATTGATCAACTTCACTCCTGCTCCATTAGTAAATGCAGGCAGCAATATCTTCTTATGTAAGAGTTCACCTGATGCATTCCTTAATGGTTATTCGTCAACAGGAACAGGAACATGGACAAGCACAGGCACCGGTGCATTTAATCCAAATAACAGTACATTGAATGGAAGTTATCAGCCAAGCACTGCGGATACGACTGCAGGAAGTGTGATCTTAATTTTAACTTCTACTAATAATGGAAGTTGTAATTCAGTTATCGATAGCGTTCTTGTTACTTATCAGCCAAAACCTATTGCAAACTTCCTTGCAACAAGCAAGTGTGTTAATACTGTAACAACGTTTACAGATGTATCAACCGGTAGTCCTGCTATTTGGTTATGGACATCAGGCGCTAACACCTATACAACACAAACTGCAAGTACAACATTTACTGCCACAGGTAACCAGACCGTTAGTTTAGTTGTAACGAATGCAGGAGGCTGTAAAGATTCGGTTACAAAAAATGTGTTTATAAATGCTAATCCATTAACCACGTTTACTTTTGCACCGCAATGTTTAGATTCAGTAATGTTTGTAAGTTCTTCAAGTACTACGCCAAGTGTTACCGGTTGGGCTTGGAATTTTGGTGATACTACTTTCTCTGTCATTAAAGATCCAAACCATACTTATAAAGATACAGGAATCTATTATGTTACTTTAGTTGTGAAGTCCGACTCAGGTTGTGTTGCGTCTTATAGAGATACAGTTCATGTGGTTGCATGCTCAGATATAAATCCGATAGTAACTAATCCTGCAGTACCATCAGGCTTTACTCCTAATGGAGATGGCAAGAACGATATCTTATTTGTAAAAGGCGGTCCGTTTAAAACAATAGAATTCAGAATATTTAATGAATGGGGCAATCAGATATTTAAATCCGATGTCCAGACCACAGGCTGGGACGGCACCTTTAAAAACGCGCCGCAAGCTGCGGGACGTTATCTCTGGACACTGACAGGGGAAGTCGTGGACGGAAGACAAATAAAAATGTCGGGTGAAGTAATTTTATCACGTTAAACCATTAAAACAAACAGACTATGAAAAAGTATATAACATATATAGCAGCTTTCGTTTTAACAGGAAGCATTTTAAAAGCTCAGGATTTTCATATTTCGCAATATGATGTTGGAAACATGTATCTCAATCCTGCACTCACAGGAATGTATGGTGATGATAAAGGTGATTACAAAGTGTATGTTGATACACGATCACAATGGCGCGCATTTGGTGTGAAACCTTATTTCACAACTTATTTAGCTTACGATATGCCTTATACTATCAAGGATAAAAAAGTGGGCTTTGGCGCGTACTTTGTAAATAACAGAACAGGACCAGGTAATTTTAATTCAACCGGGTTCATGTTATCGGCTGCTTATAATATTTTAGACAAAAAAGCAAACGGCGCACATTATTTAACAACAGGTTTGCAGTTGGGTCTATTTTATAAAGCGTTCAATAATAATATTACTTACGATGTGCAATACAATCCATACAATAATGGCGGAAGTTTTGATCAGAACATTGCAAGTGGCGAAAACGGAAATGGTTTATCACTCACCCGATTCGATGCGAACGTTGGAATGTTCTATAAATATTTAGATAAAAGCAAAAAGGCGCATCCTTATATTGGATTCGCGATGTCGCATTTATCACGAAGTAATCAATCGTTCATTGGTACAGTAGACCGTGTTCCATTTAAATATGTTGTAAATGGCGGATGTGATTTTCAAGTCGATGAAAAATTTACTATTACACCACGTTTTTATTATGCTAATCAAGCCAAAGCTTACGAAGCAAACATGGGCGTAATGATGTCTTATAAATTAACCAGCGATTTTAGTTTAAAAACAACCGACTGGAGATTACTTGCAGGATTTGATTACCGCTATAAAGATGCTTGTGTAATTAATTTAGGCGTGAGGCAAGAAAGTTATATGTTAAGATTTAGCTATGATATCAATACTTCTTACTTAAAGAATTATACGCATAGTCGAGGTGCTTTCGAAGTTAGTTTAGTTTACACTGGCATAAAAGGTAAATCGTTCATTAAATCTCTTACTAGTTTTTAGAACCGTGAAAGGTTAAAAATAGAAGGTTAAAAGTTTAATGCTTATTTTTAGGTCATGAAGAGCGGCTGCAAATCATTTAACTTTCACTATTCCCTGATAACTATTCGCTATTCGCTATTTTTCTTTTCACTTTTCACGGTTTACCATTCCCCATCCCAAACTCCCTACTGGCAATGGGCACAAAGCGGAACTTGCACTACCACCGACAACGGTTCTGCAATTACATCAGATAATTCTGGTAACGTTTATTTAACAGGTTATTTTTTTGGTTCCAACCTAACGTTTAGCACCACTACCCTAACCAATGCCGGCAATTATGATGCACACATCGAAAAATACGATAACTCAGGTAATTTTTTATGGGCAAGAAGTATTGGCGGTGCGTTTGATGATGTTAGTAATGCAATTGTTTGTGATAATAGTGGTAATGTTTTCGTAACGGGTTATTATACCAGTGCAACTTTAGCAATAGGCGCTTATACACTAACTAATATGGGAGGAGAAGATGTATTTGTTGTTAAATACGATCCTTCAGGGAATGTTCTGTGGGCTAAAAATTTTGGGGATAACATGATCGAAGAATCAAATGGAATTACTTGCGATGGAAATAACATTTATGTGACCGGACAATTTCAAAGTAACACAATTAATTTTGGAACAGGAACACTCACATGCAATGGCGGAGGCGATGTTTTTACAGCTAAATATGATAACAACGGAAATGAATTATGGGCCAAAGGTTTTGGTGACACTGGTTTAGATATCGGTAATGGGATTACCGTTACTCCGACTAATGATATTTTTGTTACAGGAAGTTTTAAGAGTGCAAATCTAACGTTCAGCACCTATACCCTAACGAATCAGGGCGGCAGTGATTATTTTATTTTACGTTATGATGCTTTAGGAAACGAGATCTGGGCAAAAAGTGCAGGCGGAAATTTTGATGATGTTGGCATTAGTGTTAAACAAGGATACTTTGGTGAATTATTTACTTCAGGTTATTTTAAAAGCACAAACATAACTTTTGGTGCTGCAACTTACACCAGTGCTTCTACAGCCGGCGCGGATATATTTCTAGTAAATTACAATAGCGCAGGTAACGAAACATGGTCGAGAGCCTACGGTGGGAATTTTGATGATATTCCCTATGGTATAGTTCCAGACTTTGCAGGAAATGTTTTTATTGGCGGACATATTCACAGTTCGTCAATTACCATTGGTGCTTATTCATTAACGTGCGCTGGTGTTGGTGATGCTTTTCTTGCAGAACTAAATGCTGCAGGAAGTGTTATTTGGGCGCAAAATTATGGCGGCTTAAGTGATGAGGGAATTAATGGAATGGCGGGTGATCCCGGCGCAAATATTTTAGTCACTGGCTTTTATAATAGCAGCTCCATTAGTTTTAGCGCAACCACTTTAAATAATAATGGAAATTCCGATTTGTTTGTCACAAAATTATTTAATCCACCATCTGCAATAGCTGAAAACAATATTCATGTCACAGAATTAATTCTATTCCCGAATCCTACTTCCTCAGGTTTTACAATAAAGAATTTACCAAAAAATGCAAAGATCCAGATTTGTGATCTAACCGGTAAGGAATTATTACGATACGAATTTCCGAATAGTACGAGTGTTTTTATTGATACACAAAATTTACCATCGGGAATTTATTTTGTGAATGTGGCTTCAGAAAATTATTCTTCAACTTACAAATTAAGTGTGTTTAAATAATATTTTTCGGTTCAGAATCAACGCTTATTTACTTTTGCCTCCTTAAAATATTCCTATGTTTGCAAATTTTTTACATTTTTTTCTAATAGCATGCAACCATTGCGTAAAATAGCAGTACTTTGAATAAGCACTAAATCCCAATTATGTCAACCATTTCTTCCGTACAAATTAAAAACCGCAATGTTGCCATGGATGTTATTCGTGGCGTAGCCGTACTCGGTATTCTACTAATGAACATTACAGGTTTTGCCGGTAATGAATTTTTTATAGCAATGAATGATTCAATAGCCGGGAAATTAACTATAAATGGTTTTATTTTTAAAGCTTCAAGTATTTTGCTGAGTGGTAAAATGCGCGGCTTGTTTACACTTTTGTTTGGTGCAGGCCTTATGTTATTTATTTCTAATAAAAAAGATAATTCTATTGCAGTTGCAGATGCTTACTCCCGCCGCATGATGTGGATGTTATTATTTGGAATCATAGACGGATACATATTATTATGGGGAGGCGACATATTATATGAATACGCATTATGCGGTTTAATGCTTTTTGCTTTCCGCAATCTAAGAGTTCGTTATATGTTATGCATATCATTTCTATTTCTCACTATTTTCACCTATAACAATGGCAAACATTTTAATGAAAATAAAAACAAATCAATAGAATACACTCATACAACACAATTACTCAAAGAAGGCAAAACATTAACAGCAGAACAAAAAAAGTTAAGAGAAGAATTTCAAGAACTTCTCAATCAACACATTCCAATCTCAAGAAAGAATGCTGATAAAATTATCAAAGAAATAAAAGACGATTACATAATTCATCATTCAGGTTACTTTGATGTTTTTGATAAACATTCTGAAGAAGTTTTTGAGTACGAATCGCAAGGCTTCTACACTGAGTTCTGGGAAACATTTGCCACAATTTTATTAGGCATGGCTTTATTTAAACTGGGCTTTTTCGAGTATAAACTTAAATTTAATATGTATCGACTCTTATGTTTTGTGGGCATACCTGTTGGAATAATAATGACGTGCATATCCTTAAAACTCCAGTTTAGGACGCAAGCTGAATTATGGGAGCAATTTAGCTGGCGGCCTTTTAGCACTTTTTGGTTCGAGAGTCCTGCCCGTATTTTATTAGCTGTCGGTTATGCTTCCGCTTTACTATTATTATGCAAAGTAAATTGGTTAAAATCTTTTCTTGGCTTGTTTGCTAATGTTGGCCGTATGGCTCTTACTAACTACGTTATGCAAACCATTTTATGTTCGTTTTATTTTTTTGGATTTGGCTTAGGGCATTACGGGGAATATTATGCTAAAGGGCTATTACTTTTTGTTGTTATCATTTGGCTGCTGCAAATTACTTATTGTTGGATTTATTTCAAATTTTTTACAATGGGCCCACTGGAATGGTTATGGAAACGCCTTACTTATGGAAAGGGTTTTAATAAAACCTCAGATATTGTTGAGGGCATTTGATTCCTTGTTAACCACTTTTGTTTCTTTTTGTTTTTAGAAAAAGGTCTTAAGCTTTTTCCAAACCAAAAAACTGAGTATCTTTAAATAAAAAATGCAAAAGGTTTTTTTATCCATATTCATTTGTCTACTTTTTTCAAAATTATCTTCTCAAACCATTGAGCCGGATCTTGATTATTACAATTCAGGACAATTAAAATGGAAAGGACAAAAACAATGCATTACTGTTAAAGAAGAGAAAGAATGTAAACCAATTGGTTTTTGGGTTTATTATTATAAGAACGGCGAGAAAAAATCTGAGATCCTCCAAGTTGTTTCTAAAGGCAATACAAGTTTACCAACACGCTGCATCAATATGTGGCAACAGGACGGACTTCAGATCCTGAAAAATGGTGTAGGATTTTATTTTGAAAAAGAAACTAAAGGCCGTGGTGAGTTCGATAGTCTTACTTATCAAATAAAAGATAGTTTGTATAATGGAAGTTTCACATGCTACCGTAAACATTCCGGACAAAATTACTACCTTATTGAAAGCGGACAATACAGTGATTCGAAAAGATACGGACAATTTAAATTCCGTGACACAGTTCAATTGTACGAGGAAGAAACACTTTACGATGCTAAAACAACTTCAGCATATAAATATTTTCATCCCAACTTTAAAATAAAAGAAGAGGGAAAAACTGTTGATGTAAAAAAAGAAGGCCTTGCTAAATTTTATAACGACAAAGGGACTTTAATAAAAGAAGCGAATTATAAATACGGTGCAGAGTTTGGCGAGTATAAAGAGTATTATGATAACGGTATTCTTAAAACTAAAGGACAGTACAAACAAATTAAAGGCTTCGAAAATGTTTCAACTTTCGATCCGCAAGGAATTGAGCATATAAGAAAGCATCCTAGTGATAATATTCCTCAAAAAACAGGAGAATGGAAATACTACGATGAAAAAGGGAATTTAATACAGGCAGAGACCTTGAAATGAGTCATTTTCCTAAAAAGCAGATAATTTAAAGTAAAAAAACATTACGTTCGTCTACCCTCTTAATGGAGGCAATTTTAACAACCCCAATGGCTGAAAAACAAACGCTAATAGCAGGTACCGAAGCAGAATACCGCAGCCGTTTATTTGGGTTCATACGCGGCAAAGTGAAAACTAACGAAGATGCAGAAGATGTTTTGCAGGATGTTTGGTATCGTTTTAGTCAAATTACAAATTTGGATGAAATAGGAAGTGTTAGCGGATGGTTATTTAGTGTAGCCCGAAACAGAATAACAGATTTTTACAGAAAGAAAAAAACGGCGAACATTGAAGACTTCAGTTATGAAAGCGATGACGGCGAAATTAATTTCAAAGAAATACTTTTAGCTGATGACAATAATAATCCCGAATTAAAACAATTTAAAAATTTATTCTGGGAACAACTTCTGGAAGCACTTGATGAACTGCCCGAAAAACAAAAAGAAGTTTTTGTTATGAATGAACTTGAAGATCTGACCTTACAACAAATTGCAGATAAAACAGGAGAAAAATTAAAAACAATTATCAGTCGTAAAGGTTATGCAATAAAACATTTGCGTTTACGATTAGAAGATCTTTATAACGAATTTATTAATACTTAAAATAAAAATTATGTGTTTTAACTCAAACAACAACCGTTTTATAAAAGGGTTTTTTATTTTCCTCGCTGTTATAGCAGGCATATTCGGACTCACTGCAATAGTGATGTTATTATGGAATGCTGTTTTACCGGGATTAATTCCCGTTACAACAATTACATTCTGGCAATCGATGGGATTACTTGCTCTTTGTAAAATATTATTTGGCGGATTCCGTTTTGGTGGCCAAAGAGGTTCATCACGCTGGAAAAATAAATTCGCTAACATGACCCCGGAAGAAAAAGATGCCTTTAAAGAAAAAATGAAAGAACGTTGGGGAAATAAATGCTAATTCTGTTTATGATCTGTAACTAAGTCCGCAAATGCGGACTTTTTTTTTGAAAATAATTGAAGTAAAACCGGACAATATTCGTCTACCAATATATAACCAATTAAAAAATAAAAAAATGAAACGTTCGATCTTTAAACCAATTTTTGGTGGACTAATAATAGGAACCGCCTTATTTTTTGCACCCTTTATGCTTTTAAAATTTTTATTCTGGATGTGCATCATCGGAGGCGTTATGCGCTTGATCTTCTGGCGCCGTCATAGTCATTGGGGAGGGCCACGATATTACATGGCCTATGCTGATAAAGTAAGGAACATGAGTCAGGAAGATTATGATGCCCTTAAAATTAAAATGAATAAATGGCAAGGACATTGTGGTCATTACGGCAGATATAATTGCAATGACGATAAGGACTGGAACAATTGCAACGACGAAAAAGACTGGAGTAGCAAAAACACTTCCGAAAAAGAAAACGATGAAAAAGAAACTAAAACTAACCAATAAAGTAGAACAAAGTTCACTATATCATAAACTTAAAAAAATGAAATCATGAGAAGAGGATCACGCTTTTTGATAGGACTGGCAACAGCCGGCATCACTTTTGGGGCATTAATGCTGACATTAGGACAAGATCAATTTAATAAATACGGATACCGCCATCATCACGGTTGTTACGAACATTATGATCATCACTGTGATAGTGACCATAATGATGAAACTAAATAATTTTTTGATATTTTGTTAATTCAATACCAAACTATTTAATTAATTTAAGGTCGTGAAAAAACACGGCCTTTTATTTTTATGTCTGCTGAGCATGATTACTTATGCTCAGAATAATAATACTTGGGCGGTTAAGTTAAATTCTCATGTTGAACGCCGCACTTGGAAACTCACCTATAAATGGGAAAAAGAAGAAAAATCTTTAGGAGGCGCATCCCTTGTACTCACTAAACAGGGTAAAACTGTATGGCAAGGTACCACCGATTCCGATGGGGATTTTGCAATTATGGTTCCGGGTAACGATGTTTTTATTTTAACGGTTTCGTGGCCGGGCTGCAATCCTAAAAGGATCGAAATTGTTACAACAGGGGTTCCTACGGATATTCAGAACGACAATAGCTTTCATCCAACCTTCGAAATTATTGGTGGATTTATTATGGCGAAGCCTTTTCCCGGCATTGATTACAAGGGTTTACAAGAACCATTAGTAAAAGTTGTTTATTCTCCAAAATTGAAAAACTTTGATGATGATGCAACGTACACCGAATACGGTACCGGAATCGTTACCAAAATAAAGGAAGCTGAAATGATCTTAATAAATAAATTTTGCGGACTGAATAAACAAGGTGATGATGCTCTTGCTATTCCTGATTGTCCACTCGCCAGAAGATTATATAAAGAAGCTATTGCTACTATTCCCGGAGAAGAGTAT
>JANYCL010000382.1 GCA_025360355.1 Sphingobacteriaceae bacterium | reverse complement strand
CCCCCTCCCCCGCCACGGCGGGTACTCTCCCTTGGCAGGTGGAGAGCTGTTTTGCGTTTCGTAAATAATTTATTTTTAAAAAGCTACAATTTATAGCAATGATTTTCTTGTGCGTGAACTAATTTTGATACACGTCAGCAGCTCCTCCCCTGCCAAGGGGAGGTGTCACGAAGTGACGGAGGGGTAACCTTTAGATTAACCAAAAATTTATAAATAAGAACAGATGAAACACCTTAATAACATTTCTTACTTAAAAGAAAAACGAAAATACTTGCGAAAACGACTGACAGCCTCAGAAGCTACTCTATGGAGAATACTTAAAACAAAAAGTTTGGGCGCGAAATTCAGGAGACAACATAGCATTGGTAATTATATATTAGATTTTTACTGCAAATCTCATTTACTTGCGATTGAACTTGATGGTGCAAATCATTTTACTGAAGCAGGTTTGACCAATGATAAAAAACGCGATGAGTATTTAAATTCACTTGGCATCAGAGTAATTCGAATAGAGAACAAACATGTTTTTGAAAGAACAGATTATGTTATTCGTTTAATAGAAGAGCATTTGAATAAGTTTACCCCCTCCCCCGCCGCGGCGGGTACTCCCCCTTGACAGGTGGAGAGCTGCATTCGGTTCAGAAAAAAATTATAGCTAATCATAATTGGTGACTCCGCAAATAATTTCGAAAAAGTTTTTATAATACAAATATTGCTCCCCTCCTACCAAGGAGGGGTGTCACGAAGTGACGGGGTGGTATTCGTGGAATTACTCTGACAGATGGAAGGTTGCATTCGGTTCAGAAAATAATCAAGCAATAAGCTGATCATAATCCGGCAATTCCTTCAGTAATTTTCCTTTCCCGTTCTCAACACCAATAACAAATTCTTTTATTCCGTTTGTGATCAATAAATAATTCACGCCCAAAATTAAATTGTAGCGCAAGGTTTGCTCTAGAGTTGTTTCAGTAATTGGGACATCCGGTGCTTTACATTCAATTAACAGAACAGGCTGCAAATTTTTATTATAGATCACGATATCATAGCGCTTTTTGGTATTATTGAGATTAATTTCTTTCTCAACAGAAATCAAGGAGGCCGGAACGTTTTTTGTGTTAATTAAATAATTCAATAAATGCTGTCTCACCCACTCCTCAGGGGTTAATAATATCCATTTTTTACGGATTTCGTCAAAAACATGAGCCTTGTTATTCTCGTTTTTTATGCGTACATTAAATGTTGGATATATGAGGGAAGATTCCAATTTTATAAATATATTTGTTTACGTTCTTTTTTGGCTAAAGCCAATTTCAATTGTGTTAAAAAATCCACGACCTAAAGGTCGTGGCAACAAATTTTGTTATTGCTAGTTAAATAGCCACGACCAAAAGTTCGGAACAAACACTTGATCATTGCTAACTAAATAGCCACGACCTTTAGGTCGTGGATAAAAATAAAGTACAAATTGGACTTTAGTCCAACAAATAGAGCGATTAAAATTAAGAATATTAAATGAAGACCAAAGAAGAAATAGTGAACAACTGGTTACCGCGATACACAGGCGTGGCATTGGAGGATTTTGGGAAATATATTTTGTTAGTGAATTTCAGTAATTACGTTTTCGAATTTGCTAAAATGAATAACGTTGAAGTGAAAGGAATTGACAAACCAATGCCAAGCGCAACAGCTAACGGAATTACCATAATTAATTTTGGAATGGGAAGCGCCAGCGCTGCTACTGTAATGGATCTCTTAAGCGCCATCATGCCTCATGCGGTTTTATTTTTAGGAAAATGCGGCGGCTTAAAAAAGAAAAACAATATCGGTGATCTTATTCTACCAATTGCAGCCATTCGCGGTGATGGAACAAGTGACGATTATTTTCCAAAAGAAGTTCCTGCAATGCCCGCATTTAATTTACAAAAAGCAATTTCATATACTATCCGTGTTAGCAATAAAGATTATTGGACCGGTACCGTTTATACAACAAACCGAAGAGTTTGGGAACACGATGATAATTCAAAGAATATCTCCGCTCCGTTCGCGCAATGGCAATTGATATGGAAACCGCAACTATTTTTACAGTTGGTTTTCATAATGCAATTCCAACCGGCGCTTTATTATTAGTGACTGATCAGCCAATGGTTCCCGAAGGTGTAAAAACAGATGCCAGTGATAAAGCGGTGACAGAAAATTTTGTCAATAACCATTTACAAATTGGAATTGATTCTCTGAAAGAATTACAAAACTCCGGCATCTCTGTAAAACATTTACGATTTGAGTAGTGCTGATCTAAATAATCCTGACTTTTATATTAAAGGAATTTTAGCTTCTGATATTTCAATTCTCAGTCGTGCCATTACATTGGTTGAATCTACCAACGAAGAACACCAAAAGATCGCTGAAAAAATTATTGACGGAGTAATTGAAAAAACAGGAAAGTCTTTTCGTCTTGGAATTACCGGTGTACCGGGCGTTGGTAAAAGTACATTTATAGAAAGTTTTGGTTTGGAATTAGTGAATGCCGGTCACCGCATTGCTATTTTAGCAATTGATCCGAGCAGTCAGAAAAGCAAAGGAAGTATTTTGGGTGACAAAACCAGAATGGAAAAATTATCTGTTCATCCAAAAGTTTATATTCG
>JANYCL010000381.1 GCA_025360355.1 Sphingobacteriaceae bacterium | reverse complement strand
AGATACCCGGTAACCAATTGCTGTTTCATTTAATTGCGCGGCACTTTCTAATAAGGTGTAAAAATTTACAGGCACACCGGCTTTTACGTATCTGCTTACAGGTTTTAAATAAATTTCAGAACCTTCCGCTTCAAATAAAACATCATACACTTTTTTCAAGTCTTTATTTTCGCTTAGCTGACTTAACATTAAACTAATTAAATTATCACCCACAATAAAATCATCAGCTTTAGCAACAACTCCTAATTCCCTGTTTCTAATATCAAGCATTTCAGAAACTATACTGTAATCTTTATTCGCTTTTTCACTTAGGTTGCGCAAATGCAATAAGCAGATCAATGTTTTCGCATCACTTTCCTGAATATCCATATCAGTATAACTCAATAAAATAATGTGATCAAATGTTTCAGTTTTTAAACTAACAAGTGTTGCTTTGTCGTTAATATCACCTTTTTGATAACCGATCTTCATCTTAGTTACAGATCCTTTTAATTCTGTAATTTCAGAATCTATATCAACACCATCAGCCATAATAGTAACTTCTGATCCGGCCGCAACATAATTGTCTAATTCTTCAATGATCCGTATTCCCCTGTCGTTCCATCCTAAAATTAATGTCCGTTCGATACTTGCAGGTTTATCTTGCAATCTGTTAAACAACGATTCATTTATTTCGAATTGTGTTTTTCCGCTTAATACAATTGTATCATCATCTTCAGAAATAGCGATAACAGAATCCCCATTATTGAATACAGTATCCATCGGTGGATTTATTAATGCTTTTTCTTCTTTAGTCAAAATTCCAATCACAGCTGATTTATCATAGGCAAATAATACATCTTTATATTTTTTTCCGGCTAGTTTTGGCTCCGACTGAAAATATAATTCATCACCATCAAACGCTAATAATTCACTATACACAACGCTTAAACCCGACTGACGACAAGTTTGCGCTGTGATCCTTGAAATTAAGTCGGCAGATAAAACAAATACCGTTTCATCATTACCAACTAATTCGGCCGCTTCCATGTTTTTCGGGTTCTTTATTTCAGCAACAATATTATACGGTTCCTTTTTTCTGTTTTTCCCATTCGTTAAAGCTAAAACCGATTTTATAACATAAGTGTCTGCATTTGCTGCATCATTCGCCAAAATAATAATTGAGCGGGCTTCGTTCGGACTAACAACAGCAATATCGGAAGATTCTAAAGGGCTACCGCTTCTGATTATTATCTTAGTGTTTTTAAAATTCTCTATTTTGTTTCTTATAGCATCCTCCATTTCACCTTTATCTTTATCGGCAAGAATAACAATGCTTGGTTTTTTTTGGTTGGAATTTGCTTCGATAATTTCTAAAATTATTGAAAACACTTTTTCCGACCAGCCTAAAATTAAAGTGTGATTTGTTTCCAGAACTCTTGAACGTCCTTTTTTTAATTCATCTAATTTCTCATCAATACCTGAAGAGATCGTACCGATTAAAATGGAAATTAAAAATATACCACCGAGCGTTGCAATAAAACGAACCGAACGAAATGCCCAACCTTCATCACCACCCATGGTTCCCGAATCTAAAGTGGCCATTAAACTTTGCCATGCCCCTTCAATAAAACCAAGGTTTTCGGCCTCAGGCTCCGGTGAACTTTTTATTCCAAATACAAGAATGAGAAGTCCTAATATCAATACCATGAACAGAGAAAATATGGCTAACCATTTAATAACTCCGGCAGGACCGGCTGACATTGTATTCTCAAAATAATAACGTGTTTTCTCGCTGAGTGTTGGCTTTTGCATAAAAAAAATTAAAAAGATTTATCTTATCAATAAAGATAAAAATTTTGAAAGAAACAATAAATTTTTTGTGATTTTTCCGGTTAATTACCTCCTAAAAGTCCTGAACAAAACTGCAGCTAATCTTATTCCTTTTCAAAAAATGCTGGCATAAGAAAAAATACAGTATCAATAAATTGCAAAGATCCTTCTTCTGTTAGAACATTTTCATCATGAAGATCTTCAACAATTATACCAAGTCCCGGATGATAATAGTCATTCTCTTTTTTATTAACAAAACCATTCGCAAATAAAAATTCCTTAACATTAATAAGATTAGTGTTTTCAGTCGATTTCACAAATGGTTGTTTTACGACTGCATATAATTTATCTGACTTATGAAAACCAAGCAACTCATAAGACAAATGCGGAAAGAAATAATTATGAAGCAAAAGGCTGTTTAAATAATCTTCCCACAATTCATAAAAAATTGAATCATTTAGTTTTAAAATAAACTTTGCATCTGAAAATTCATAAACCTTTTGTTCAGCCCCTTCTCCAATATACTTTGACGGATCTAAACTGTTGTACCAAAGATTTTTTGAATCAATGAATTCAACTAAGACCTGCGTTTCTTGCTCTTTGATGAGCTTTGTTTTTTTAGCTCCCGGAACTGTCGTCTTTTTTCTTCTAAGGTAGTCGGTGATTGTTTGGATAATTTCTCCATTCCTAACCGATCCATTTCCTGAAATGATACTTTGTAATTCATGCTTTAAAGACATTTATGTAAAGATACTCTTTTTCTTGCAAACAGACAAGCTGCACAGGTTCCTCTCTTACCTCTTAAAAGTCCTGAACAAAACCGCTGCTAATCTTATTCCGGCGCGTACCAATTGCTTTTCGATAATTAGTTTTGCTTTTGCGCTGTACTCATCCGTAATTTTTCCTTTTTCAAAACCATAAACAAAAGGAAGATATTCCCGCGACTGATTCATCCACTTCACAACATCAATTTGCTGGATGTCTTGTTGCTCTTTTATTGGAATTGTATTTGAAAATTGCAGACAATCATTTAAACCAATATTTTCTTCATTGATAATTTCTGTATCCCAAAGTTTGTGCAAATTCGTTGGATTGCCATCATAACCTACTTCAATTGCATTTCCGCCTTTATCTTCGGCATAACCACAATGTAAAGGTTGATGCAGATCGCCTACTAAGTGAAATAATTCTTTTAAGGCCATTGCAATTTTATCTTTATCGCGCGGACCAGCTGTTTGTAAAATTGAAATTACAATTTCCAATTCGTTAACGGCGTTATCATCTTTTGTTTTTACATAAGTTGCGTCGCGTTCAACATTTACATAATGTCTGGGTTTTAAATAATCGTAAGCAGAATTACTTCTTACTTCATCCATCCAAACAGAAGCTTCCTGAAAAGTCATGTTTCCCAAAAAATATTGCACAGAATCAATAATATTTTTATTAGCCGATAAAGCCTGTTTCGCGAATTCAGCAACGATCTTATGTCCTTTTGCCCCCCAGCCAAACGAATGAATAGAGATAAAACCTAAGAAACCTGCAAAAAGGAGTTTTTTCATATTTCAAAATTACTGTATTTAGCCAATGAAAATGTTAAATAAACGTTGTATTTCGATCAATGTTTCAACATTCATTTTTCTATTTGTTTATATAAGTTTTTTTTATACATTTAATTAACAAAAACCTATTCGCATGGAGCTTCCTGCCATTAATCTTTTAGAGGAAATAGATAGCGTATCAAAAATTCACGTTTTAAAGCGTGATGATATTGATAACCTCATGGTTGAAATTGCAAAACGCGTTGTTGTTTGTTTAAGGATAGAACGTTTGAATGTATGGCTTTTTAATCCTGAACACACAGCAATAATTTCGATGGGCGAATATGATCTGCGCAATCACAAGTTTAACAAAGAAAGTGTGTTACAGGCAAAAGATTTTCCGAAATATTTTGAAGCCTTAAAAGAAAATAAAATATTACTGGCGCCTAATATTCATACCGATCCAAATACAAAAGAATTTAGCGAAGCTTATTCTAAACCCAACGATATTATTTCTTTAATGGATATTCCAATGCGTATTGGCGGAGAATTAGTTGGCGTGATGTGTTTTGAAAAGACAGGAAAAGTTGAACGTGTATTTACAGAAAGTGAAAAAACTTTTGCGTTCAGTTGCTCTTTGGTGTTTGCATCCAATTTAGAAGCACGTCAGAGAAGAGCTTTGCAATTCAAATTAGAAGATGCTTTAAAAGAAAAAGATCTTTTGATAAAAGAAATAAATCACCGCGTAAAAAACAATTTCTCCATTTTGATAAGCTTAATGCGCTTAAGCAAAAATCAAGGCAAAACAGTTGATCCCAAAACGATTTTTGAAGAATACGAACAACGTGTTTTCTCCATGCTAAAAATGCAAGATCTTCTTTACCAGTCGAAAAATTATTCTGGTGTTAATGTTTATGATTATATAAGTGAATTAGTGATGGAGTTCAAACAAACTCACACCGGAACTTCAAACGTCATAAATTTAAAAGCAGAAAAATCGGAACTAAATTTAGATTCGAAAAGAGCTTTACATCTCGGACTGATCGTTACCGAAGTATTTTTGAATTACTTTAAATATTGTTTTCTTAAAAATTCAACTTGTCCGCTAAACATTCATTTATCATTTACCGGAAAAGATAAATTTATTTTGAAATTGGGAAATGATAAAGAAGGTTTTGATTTCAATGAAAAGGTAAAAGCAGAAACTTTAGGTTTACCACTCATAAAAGATCTTGCAGAGGGAATTTGCGAAAAAGCGAACTACCCTACTCTTAAGTCGAATTATTATGAGTTTGAGATCACTACTAATTAAGTAGAGGCTATTTCCCTCTCCTACCACCTTAAATACGCAGGTCTTTAGCCTTAGAGTGATATTGTTTTTTATTGGAAGTAGTAATTTGAATAAAATAATTTCCTGTTGAAAGAATTGAAACATCCAACTCTTTTTTGAATATTAATTTTTTCATCAGGAATTGTTTAAATTACTCCTTTACAAACTTTGAATAAAAATTCCGATTGTCTTTTGTGATAATTTTTAGAGTATAAATGCCTTGAGATATTTTTGAAACATCAATTGAATTTGTAAAAGGTGTTTTAAAAATTGTTTGGCCAAGGTAGTTTGTAATTTCAATTTCTGAGTTTTGAAATTCATTTTCTTCTGCAAAAATTTGAAGAATTGTAGACACCGGATTTGGATAAAGCCTCAAGTTAACAGAAATTTTATTTTCTGAAATACCCATTGCACAACTACTAACACAAACAATACGAATTCGATTATTTGATTCTGCTATGTAAATGTTCCCATTAGCATCCACAGATATTTCATTTGGAAATAACTTGGCTAATACAGCTGGGCCACCGTCACCAGAATATCCTTGGGTTCCTGAACCCGCAACAGTACTGATAATACCTAATGTGTTTACTTTTCTTATAGTGCCATACACTACATCTGCAATGTATAAATTTCCCGATACATCAATATCTATTCCCGTAACGGCTCCCATTTGAGCGGAAGTTGCGGGTCCACCGTCACCAGAATTTCCCTGAATTCCCGTTCCAGCGATAGTTGTAATTATACCTGATGAATTAATTTTGCGAACGCATTTATTATTATAATCAGCTATTATAATATTACTGCCATCTATATCGACATCAGTTGGTGAATTAAGAGTAGCTAAGGTAGCAGGTCCATTATCTCCGGAGTAAGTATTCACACCAGTACCAGCTATTGTACTTATTGTTCCGGAAGCATTTACCATCCTGATCCTGCTGTTTCCCAAATCAGCAATATAAATGTTCCCGCTTGCATCGACCGCAACACCAGAAGGACCATTCAGTTTGGCAAGTGTTGCAGGGCCGCCATCGCCGAAAAAACCACCAGATATACTACCATCACCTGCAACAGTAGTTATAATTCCCGTTGTAGAAATTTTTCTTACTCTATTATAGGAATATTCTGCTACATATATATTTCCGGAGACATCAAAGCAAATTTTATAGGGATTACCAATTAAAGCATTTGTTGCTGGGCCACCATCACCAGTTGTAGCTCCACCGCCTGCAAATGCTGATATTATACCGGATCCGTTTACAATTCGTATTCTTGAATTATAAGAATCACTTATGTAAACATTACCGGATACATCCGCTAAAACGCCAAGAGGAAAATTAACCTGAGCTGAAGTGGCCGCACCACCATCGCCGGAAAAACCAGAAGTTCCAGTACCAGCGTATGTATAGATATTTTGGGAGCTGCCCTTAACACAAATGATTAATGTCAAAAACAGGAAACTTTTTTTAAAAAGGATATTCATCATGATAATGAATTTTAGTTAATTTTATTTTTTTCCAATATATTTATAATAATTTGGTCCTAATGAAGGTATATAAGTGAGGTATATACTATCATTTGAAAAAAATGAATAGTATTTATTTCCAATTACCTTGTGATTAGTTAATTTACCTACAAATACATTCTCCGTCGTTTCAATATTTATTAATGAATCGCTGCCATTTTTACTTATAGCAATAGTATAATTAATCGTATCCAAGTGTATCGTTCCTGAGCTTAAATATTTGTGGATTCTTTTACCACTATAGTTTCCGCAATAGGCATCCCTATAGTCAGATGGTTTAAGTAAATTATTAATTGGCTTATAACTCAGCCAAATAATCAAAATATAAATAAGTGTTTTCATATATTTTAAAAGTTTAATTAGGACATGGTGTAACATTCATTGAAAATACTCCAGAACCATTTGCGGTTATTGTTGTTCCGGCATCTAGTAATACATAATCTGTTGCCCAAAAATTAACATTATCGCTTGTATTAATATTGTCGGAACAACTTGAACCTCCAATCGTAATTGTTTGATTTACTTTACTGTTCGCATTATAAGTTGTTGCATTAAAATTTCCACAATAACTAACGGGAGAAAGACAGGCTGTATTTAATTGCCATACATTTAAATAGTTAATTTGGAAATAGGCCGGTAAAGGAGAAGTATAATTTGTATTCCAAAATGCAGCAAAATTCAAAATGGTATGTATGGCGTGATTTGGTGTATATGTAGGATCGTTTATTACATTGACGGGATTATCATCATAAAACCAAGTCATTCGACCTGGTTCCCAAAACATAGCGTATTTGTGTTCAAGCGCTGTATTTCCTGCTACCTTGATTGGTGGAGTTGAAGGGGGTAAAGAGCTAACCGTACACGTAGTACAACTTACACAAGTAGTAGAATTAATAGCCCAAAGGTAATTATATCCCATTTCATCTGCAGA
>JANYCL010000354.1 GCA_025360355.1 Sphingobacteriaceae bacterium | reverse complement strand
GCGTGAATTGTACAATCGTTACCGACAACACATTCGTGATAGATCTTTACGCCTGCAAATAAAGTTGTGTTGTTGCCGATGGTAGTATTATCACCAATATAGCATTGCGGATAAATTTTTACGTTATTTCCGATCTTTACATTTTCGCCGATGTAAGCAAAAGCACCAATGTAACAATCATTACCTAGTGTTGCTGTTTTTGAAATATGCGAAGGCTGTTCGATGCCGGTTTTATTATTTTTGAACTGATCGTATAATTCTAAAAGTTTTGCAAAACTTTCATAAGCATTTTCAACCCGTATTAAAGTGCAGGTTGATTTTACAGGTTTATCAAGTTTTAAAGATTTATTTACGATAACAATAGTTGCATCGGTTGTATAAATGTGATTTGTGTATTGAGGATTTGCTAAAAAAGAAAGTGTTTTAGGTTTTCCCTCTTCAATTTTAGATAAATTAGTAACAACAGCGTTTTCGTTGCCAACAATTTCTCCTTCTAAAAGTCCGGCTATTTGTAATGCAGAAAATTCCATAGTTCAAATATAAAATTTTAATTTTTATTTAGGGTTGCTAAAAGTTCAGATAATTGATTTTTCTCATTTTCCCAGCTATTTTCCTCATTTGCCTTTACTGTATTTTGTTTCCAAATACGGGAATCAGACGAATTTAGCATAGAATTTATTTTCCCGGCAATGTGTTTAGGTTCATGATCATCAATAAAACAACCAATGTTATAATGTGAAATAATGCTTTTTATTTCAGGTAAAGGACTCGCTAAAATTGGCAATTCGGCTTGTATGTAATCGAAAATTTTGTTGGGCAAACTAAAATGATAATTAAGATTAGAATCCTTATCAATACTAATTCCAAGATCAGCGTTATAGGTATAATTCAGCAATTCGCTTTTTGGTATTTTGTTTTTGACTGTTATTTTGTGCTGAAGGTTTAATTCGGGTACCAATTTTATTAAACAAGGGAACACATCACCCGCGCCAATTATGTATAAATGGGCGTTGTCAACAAATTCCATGGCCTTTACTAATTCTTCAGCCCCGCGTTCAATATTTATACCTGCCCCTTGAAGAATAATGATCTTTTTATCGGTTGGGATTCCGAGTTCTTCTTTTGTTTTTGGTCTGAAATTTTTTTCCTGAATCGGAATGTTTCTTACAACAGTAAAGTCCGTTTTATATTTCTCCTTAAAATAATTGGCAATGCTTTGGTTAACTGTAATACAATATTTTAATTTCGGAACAATTCTTTTTTCGAGCCGCTCCCAAATCCGTTTTTTCATTGGTGTTTTTTGAAGTTCGGGTACTTCACAAAAGATCTCATGACTATCATAAATAAGCGGAACACCTTTTAATTTGGCTGCAATAAAATTAGCTCCAATTGTATCCAGGTCATTTGCAAAAAGCGCGTCTGCCTTATGAAATAACAGGTAAAAAAATAAACGTTTATTAAAAAATAAATAAAATAAAGGCCCGCTTGTAAATAACATTTTGATCCGCTTTGTTTTGTATGGTAAATGTGATACAGAAGGAGAGTTTTTAAGTTCACGACCAAATAAAACCACTTTAAACCCGTTTTCTTCCAATACTGAACAGGTGCGTAAAACACGCTGGTCGGTAGCCAGATCGTTAATTACACTTACTATTATGGTTTTTGGTCTAGTTGTAAACAAGGTATTTGTTGAAATTGCCCTAAAGATAAAAAAATAAAAGCTACCATTTGCGTACTTTTGAATTATGGTTAAAATACTGGAGAACGTCAACTTAAAACACATGAATACATTTGGTATTGAAGCCTATGCAAAAAGCTTTGTGGAAATTGAAAATACGGATGATCTAACAGAGCTTATTCAAAACAAAACATTCATAAATTCTGAACGTTTGATCGTTGGCGGAGGAAGTAATCTTTTGTTCACCAAAAATTTTGAAGGCATTGTCGTAAAAAATTCTTTAAAGGGAATTAAAATAATTAAAGAAGACGAAGAATTTGCAGAAGTTCAATCGGCAGCCGGCGAAGTGTGGCACGATTTTGTGATGTGGTGTATTGGTAAAGATCTCGGCGGCTTGGAAAATTTATCACTTATTCCGGGTTGTGTAGGAGCAAGTCCGATGCAGAACATAGGCGCTTACGGTGTGGAAATAAAAGATGTTTTTTCAGAGCTGGAAGCTGTTGAATTGTCAACAGGCAAGAAACAAATTTTTAATAAGGTCCAATGTAAATTCGGTTACCGGGAAAGTATTTTTAAATACGAATTAAAAAATAAATTCATCATTACTTCAGTCACTTTCCGTTTATCAAAAAAACCGAAAGTAAATACATCTTACGGTGCGATAAGTTCAGAATTGGAGAGCATGGGTGTTTCAGATCCCGGAATTAAAGATGTTTCTCAGGCGGTAATTAATATTCGTAGTAGTAAACTTCCCGACCCAAAATTAATTGGTAATGCAGGCAGTTTTTTTAAGAACCCTGAAGTAGAAAGTTCTGTTTTCAAAAACTTAAAAGCACGCTTTTCGGGGTTAGCCGCCTACGAAATGGAAAATGGTAAATATAAATTGGCAGCAGGCTGGTTAATTGAGAAATGTGGCTTAAAAGGTTATGCGAAAGGACAAGCAGCAGTGCACGATAAACAAGCGCTTGTATTAGTAAATAAAGGTAAAGCTACAGGCGACGAAATATATTCACTTTCCGAATATGTTTTGGGAGCTGTATTTAGTAAATTTGGAGTTAAACTTGAACGCGAAGTAAATATTATCTGATTTTGACCTGGGTAGACTTTGGAATATTTTTAAATTTATTTTTTAACGGATATATTTTATTCAGTAAGCAATTGCCGTTTGAGTTTTACATTACTTACATTCCCATTATTGTTTTATTGTTCTTTTTTATTGCGAAATACAGGTTTCCAAAGGAGTTGCTTCTTATCCTGATTCCTCTTCTTATAACCGGCTTATTGAATATCCTTCTCGATAATAACACCGTCGGTAACTTTTTTAAAATATTTGTTAATGTGGCGGTAAATATTATTTTTTACCGTTATGTGATGGAGTATTATGATTTCGATGTAAGTAAAATATTTAAAATGTACATGCAGGGAAGTTATATAGTCGCTCTTTTAGGTTTGATACAGGTGGCCTCATTCGTATTGCACATCGAACCAGGATATAATTGGCGCGAATTTTTGCCTCTCAATAAATGGAATTTTCACGTCGGAGGTTTATTAGGCATTCGTTTAAACAGCACATTCACCGAGCCATCTTATTTTGGATCTTCCATTGCTCCTGCTTTTTTTATTTCAGTTTATGAACTTATTTTTAAGAAAGACCTCTTTTTAAACCGGACAAAGCAACTTGTTATAGTTATAGCTTATTTGCTTACTTTTTCATCATTGGCATACATGGGTATCTTCATAACTATTTTATTATTTGCACTTAACTTTGGGGCAGTACGTTATTTTTTAATTGCGATACCGGTTGTAATTGTTTTATATAATGCTGCTTATTCAAATGTAAAAGATTTCAAGGTTAGGATCGATGGAATGAAAGCGCTTTTTGTTGACGGGATCATTGAAAAAGAATTATCCGGAGATCTTTCAAAAGGGGCACGGATGTATCGGGTCAGTAAAGTGCTTACAAAGATCCATGGTTCATCGTTTGTATTGTATAATAATATGCACGTGGCGGTGAAAAATTTTAAACAAAACCCGTTATTTGGAAGTGGTCTGGGTTCGCACGAATTGGCTTTTGAAAAATACAATTTAAATTATATGTTAGGAGGCATATACGATTTCAACGCACCGGATGCAAATTCCATGTTCCTGCGGATACTCTCAGAGTTAGGTATCATGGGAGTATTATTTGTTTTCATATTTATCTCTAAATTTTATGTTTCAAAAAATCTCAGCATGGAAGAGGATGAAAAATATTGGCTAATGTCGAATGCAATTTTAGTTATAATTTTTACCCAATTGCTTCGGCAGGGTAATTATACTTATAATGGTTTTATATTATTTGCTTGGTTGTATTATTTTAATAAACTACAGTATAACGAATACGTGGGGAAGCAAAGAGAAGAATTAGAGAGGACAGAAGCCGGCCGGGATCATGAAACAGAAATTGCTATTCAAAATTGAGTAAAATTTGCCCTTTGTAAAATAAATTTTTTTTCA
>JANYCL010000338.1 GCA_025360355.1 Sphingobacteriaceae bacterium | reverse complement strand
ATTACACCCGCTGTAATTAATAAGGCGACCAAGCTAGGGATAGTTGAAATTAAGATCATCCTGAAGGAAGTAAATAGCGTTAACATTAGAAGGGCAATTAACACGATAGCTAAAACAACACTTTCAATTAAATTATTAATTAAAAAATCGTTACCCTTTAAAAACATGATGCTGTTACCTGTGATCCGTACATCGTATTGCTGATCTTTTGGCAGCCATTGTTTAGCTTCATCATCGTAATTAAAAATAGAATCGATCCGCGGTTTTAATTCTTTCACTAATGCTTTTACACGCACCGAGCCAACATCTTTCATCTGAACGCTGATACGCGTATAACGTTTTGAGCTATCTAAGAAAGTACGCACTTGTGATTGCTTTTCTTTTCTTTCGTCTTTTTGCTCCGTCAATTTTTTTTGCTCAGCGGTAGCGGTTTTGTTTTTTTCATCATCACCAATATCTTCCTTAATGTATTCAGCTATTTTACTCAGATCGGTTGCTGAAGGCATTTTATAATATTTTTCCTCACCGCCTTTGTACGACTGATATAAAAATTTCACAAACTCCACTACTGAAAGCGGACGGGATAATTCGGGATAATGACTCAGTAATTTTTGAGTGCGGTGAATGCGGTATAAACAACGTCCGGCATCAGCAATAACACCATTTTCTTTTTTGGTATCAATTGCAATTTCAAAAGGGAGAACGCCGCCGTATTTTTCTTCAAAATATCTTAAGTCCTGAATTAAAACATCTGATTTTGGAATATCATCTACCACATAACCAAAAGCTCTTATCTTTAAAGCGCCGATGAAACAAACAATAACTAAAGTTATAACAGTTGCATAAATTGTTTTGCGGTGATTGACAGTAATAGTTGCAACTTTATCAAGAGATCTGCGCAAACTTTTCCCTTCCAGATGTCTCAATTGTCGTTTGGTCGGAACTTTTAAATAACTAAAAATAATTGGTACTAAAATAAGTGAATAAGCAAATGTGGCCATTACACTAATGGATGCGACTAATCCGAACTCAAATAAAATTTGATTTTTGGTAGCACAGAATACAGCGAAGCCGATGGATGTTGTGATGTTCGCGAAAAACAAAGAAACAAAAGAACGCTGAATGGCGATATGAAGCGCCATCATCTTTGAAACACCTTTTGCAATTTCGGTATGATATTTATTTAAAATTAAAATACAATTGGGCACACCAATGACAATGATCAATGGCGGTATCAACCCCGAGAGAATAGTAAGCTTGTAGCCAAACAACACCACCGTACCAATGGAAGTGATCACGCCCATGATAACCACAATAAGTGAAAAGAGCATTGGTGGAATTGAGCGGAAGAATATAATTAAAATTAAAGCCGTAACTAATAACGCAACAAATAAAAAGAAACCCATCTCGTGAGAGATCTTACGCATGATGCCGGTACGTATGAAAGGTAAGCCTGAATAATGCACTTCGATATTAGTAGCTTTCGAAAAACTATCTACAACACTTTTTATATTATCCACTATGCCGAGACGATTTTTAGTATTAAGATCTTTTTCGTAAAAAGTAACGAGCATCGCTGTGCAATTCGTTTCCCGGCTAAAAACATAACCTTCGTAAAACTTCATGCTGTTAACTTTTAGCAGCAGATCTTCTAATTCACTTTGAGTTGTTGGATTAGAACCTTTTAATTTTACAAATTCAAATTTACCTAACGAATCATTTAAGGTTAGATCTTTAAGCCGCGCAATGGAGAGAACATTTTTTATTCCGGCAAGATTTTTAACATCATCGCCCACTTTAGCCCAGGCGTTGTAATTCGCCAGCGTGTTTAATTCATCTTTTTTTATTCCAACTACTAAAATTGTACCGTCTTGTCCGAATTTCGATTTAAAAAAGTCGTAATCGATACTTGCACTATCGGTATTTGGTAAAAGGCGCGGATTATTATAGGCAATTTCAACTTTTGTACCAAAAAACCCCATAACACATGTGATGGCTATCATGGTAAATAGCAAGCTAAGACGGTATTTTAAGATGAAATATGCGAGTTTTTTAAGCATTGGTACTAAAGTGGTGAATTTAGCTAAAATACCTTACTTGAAAAAAGAAATTTTCATAATAAAACACAGGTTTATTTTTTTAGTATTTAAATGCTGAGTAATTTTACAAACCATAATGAAAAACACATCTTTAGCAAATCCCAATAAACCAATTATTTGGTGGCTTTTAAGCGGCTGTGCATTGGTATATGTAATGGTTGTTGTAGGATGTATCACCCGTTTAACACATTCCGGTTTATCTATAACAGATTGGAATTTCATGGGCTCTTTGCCTCCGATGAGCGCCGATGATTGGTTCGAGCGTTTTCAGAAATATCAAACCAGTCCGGAATTTATTTACAAGAACAGCAGTATGAGTATGGAAGAATTTAAATCCATTTTCTGGTGGGAATACATTCATCGTTCAATAGGAAATACAATGATGGGTGTTTTTGTTATTGGATTTGCATGGTTTGCGATAAGGAAAAAATTCAGCAGACCAATGTTAATGAAAGCTTTGTTTTTATTTGCACTCGGTGGTTTACAAGGATTAATTGGTTGGTGGATGGTGAAAAGTGGTTTAGTAAAAAATCCGAATGTGTCGCATTACCGTTTAGCAATTCATTTAATGAGTGCTTTTTCTGTTTTTGCATTTACATTTTGGTTTGCGCTGCAATTAATTTATCCGAAAGAAAAATCAAGTGAGAACGACGGTAAAAAATTAAAAACTCCTGCAATTATTTTATTTAGTGTCTTGATTATTCAAATAATTTACGGTGCTTTTGTCGCCGGACTAAAAGCCGGAATGTTTTATCCAACCTGGCCAAAAATGGGAATAGAATGGTTTCCGGAGGATACAATTTTAATTGAGGATTCATTTATTAAAAATTTTTTGGAAGTAGGAGCAGGGGTGCAATTCATGCATCGCACGATTGCATTTTTGGTTGTAGCATGTGTTGCTGTGTTGTGGGCAAAGTCATCTAAATTAAATTTAACAAGGCAACAAAATATTGGTATTTCATTTTTAATTTATGGAGTGGCGATACAATTCATGTTAGGGATCTT
>JANYCL010000327.1 GCA_025360355.1 Sphingobacteriaceae bacterium | reverse complement strand
GAAAAATCTTACACATTAACCATCACACTTCCGACCTACATTCAAAAAGGCGAGTCCTTTGGCGCCGATGGGACTTCTAAAATTGCATATGATACAATTAATCACTTGACTCTAACCAAACTCATGGACAGCATCACTTTAAAGTCGGTTTCTAATTTTATAAATACAGAAATTGAAGTGCTTTCTCAAGGTAATAAACTAAAAATTGAGCGCATAGGCATTGTGGTCTTTCGTGCCGATGGGAAACCGTATCGGACAAACTATGAATCGAATAAAATTTCGGGAGACAAAGGAGTCGCAGGGTTCATAAAAAAATGTCCTCCTAATTCTTATATTGTTCTTGACGCGATCTGGTTCTATCCATTGACAGGAGAAAGAGTTGTACTTGCCGACCAATTAGGTTGGAAAATAACAAAGTGACAGCGTGACAACTAAGCTGTGTCCTAGTTAGCGCAGATTTTAATCCGTGCAAAAACCTTTACTCATACAGCTTCTCAAAAGCCTTTGGTATTTTAGCAATAACATCCGTCGCCAATAAACTTTCGATGTGAATTTTTTTCAGACAAGAATCTGCGGCTGAGCCGTGAAGATAAACGCCAATGAGTGCGGCTTGGGGAGGAGTGTAACCTCTTGCTAGTAATCCTAAAATAATTCCTGTTAAAGTATCACCGCTGCCGCCTTTTGCTAAGCCTGCGTTTCCGGTGGAGTTGAAGAAAACATTTCCATCAGGCATTACAGTTTGTGTGTAGGCACCTTTTAAAACTAAAATGCAACGGTGTTTAACTGAAAATTGTTTTGCACTTTCCAAACGTTCAAAATCATTTATATGTTTTTCTGTGAGTCTGTCAAATTCTTTTACATGCGGTGTTAAAATACTATTTGCAGGTAAAAAACTTAACCAGGTTTTGTTATTGGCTAAAATATTTATGGCATCTGCGTCAAAAACCATTGGTAAACTATAATTCAATAAATTTTTGATGACACTTTCTGTTTCTGCATTCGTACCAATACCAGGACCAATTCCAACCGCAGTAATTTTATCCATTTGCGGCAGTTCAGTAATTATTTCTTCGCTGCTGTCAGCATTTACCATTGCTTCAGGAATTGCACTTTGTAAAATTTCAATTCCTTTTTTTGGAGTTTGCACAGTCAATAAACCTGCACCACTTCGTAAACAAGCTTTTGCCGCAATTACAGAAGCGCCCATTTTTCCATAAGCGCCCGCAACTAAAAGTGCATGTCCGTAAACACCTTTATGAGAAAATTTAGCGCGATGTTTTAATAATGGCTGAAGATCAGTTTTTGTAATATAATAATGCGGAGTAGAAATGTTTTGAATAAATGTTTTATCCATGCCAATATCCAAAATTTCAAAGTCCGGAACATAAATACCATTTTGCGGCATTAAAAAAGAAAATTTCGGAAACTGAAAACTTAAAGCTACAGAACAGCGCACAATTACATCATCTTTATCATTTGGTTTATCAGCGTACAGTCCTGAAGGAATATCAATACTGATAATAAAAATTTTCGAAGCGTTAATAAAATTAACCAGTAAAGCAGTGATTCCTGACAAAGATTTATTTAATCCAGTACCGAATAAAGCATCGATCACCAATGTGTTTGATGTGATCTCAATTTGTTTCAGATCTTCTTCTTTCGCAATTGTAAAAACAGATTCCGGTTTTAATTCTTTGAGACGTTCTAAATTGGTATTGAAATCATCACTCGCATTGTCAGAATGATTAACGACAAAAACTTTAACAGCGTAATTTCTTTTAATGAGGAATCTTGCAATGGCTAAACCATCACCACCATTATTTCCTTTCCCGCAAAAAATAATGAATTCAGAATCAATGGAAGCATTTTTTACAATATGCTTAATGCATGCCATTGCCGCACGCTCCATCAGATCAATAGAAGTGATCGGTTCATTTTGAATGGTGAACGCATCACATACTTTTATTTGTTCTGCACTGAGGATCTTCATTTGCAATTACAATCGTTATCACAACCTGCCCCGTTTTCGGGGTCGTCTTTTTTCTTATTGGTAATAATTGGCATAATAAATTTTAATATCAAGAACACAACAGAAGCTGTTACTAAAATGCAAACTATCAGATCCTGTGTTTGCATTACCTCGCTACTATCAATTTTTCCCGTTTGGCCTGATTTGTTGTGTTATCCCTCAATTCAAAAAAATAAACGCCTGGAGAAAGATGACCAACTTCAATATTCTCATCTAAACCACTTGTTTTTATTTCTGATATCAGCTTTCCGTTCACATCTGTTATACGCAGTGTTGCGTTCGGGGAAGTTTCGACCATAACAAAACCAGAGGTCGGATTAGGATACAAGCTCAATGATCCTAAGTTTTTTTCATTTTCGTTTATGCCAGCACAAGTACATAATAATTTATATTTGGAAACATATCCGTCTAAACTTCCCTGACAAGCTAGAGTTGAAGTTAATGGACTATAATCAAAATCTACAACATCAATATAACTTCCACCGGTACAAATGTCGCCGCCGGTATTTGAGTGCATAGAGTAACAATAGTCATCTCCCTTTCCTCCAAGAACGTAAGTCCAATTATAAAGACCTGAAGTTGAGAATTGAGAAAGGAACATGTCTTGCCCTCCTGCGCTTGTATAAGTAGTAACGCCTATGGAAGGATCAAAATCAACAACTTTTTGGAAATGACCCGTAACCAATATGTTGTTAGAAGCTCCGATTCCTATCGCTGTTCCTTCATCTTTATTGACTCCCCCAAAACCATTAGCCCAAATAAAATTTCCATTCATATCATATTTGGCAACGAAAACATCTTCTACACCTAAAGATGCTAAAGTAAAAGAAGCAGCTGAAGGATCGAAATCACAATTGTTCTTATAGGTACCGGTAAT
>JANYCL010000305.1 GCA_025360355.1 Sphingobacteriaceae bacterium | reverse complement strand
TTCCATCAGGGTGAATGAATGGTGCATCATCATCTAAAGCTGTGTTAATAGAATCACCAAGGTTAACTACTTGTCCCCAGGTACTGTCTGCTTGCATTGTAGCACGGTAAATATCACGTCCGCCATAACCACCGCCTCGTTCACTTGAAAAATAAAGTGTCTTGCCGTCAGAGGTTAAAGAACAACTTCCTTCCCACGAATAAGAATTAACCTGACCCATCAATTTTGTAGGCACTGTCCAGACTGTATCGTGCAAGAAACTAGCATAAATATCACCATGGTCATCTCCATTATCGCGATAAATAAAAAGTTCTTGTCCATCCGGACTAATTGCAATAGCCGCATCATGCACATTGGTGTTAATGGTTTTAATTCCGCGGGGTTTGGTCCATTGGTCGTTTACTTTTACAGATTGAAAAACATCTTCGTAATAATCGCCATACTGAAATGGTTGTTGTGTTTTATCCTGGCGCCCACCGGTACTTTCTTTCCCAACATAAGTAAAGATCATAACGGATTCATCGGCAGATACAACCGGAACATATTCTTCTGCTTCAGTATTTAATACGCTGCCTGCATTGGTTATTTTTGCATTAGTAGGCTGAGCAAATAAGATCTTTGCGTTTGTGATGTATTTTTTTAATTGTGCTGCAGCAATTTTATCTTCAGGTATGGTGTGTTTGTCGGCTAAGAATTTATCTACAAATACCATTGCTTCATCAAATTTGTAGTTATAATGATTTGCTTTTGCGAGGTCGAATTCAATATTCTCAGCTTTTTTATTTTTTTCGTAGATTTGGGTTAAATACAATAGTGCATCTTCATGTTTATCGCTTCTTGATAAGCAGCAGCGTGCGTAAACAAATTTCAGAAATTCCTCGTTAGGATGACTCTTAAATAGATTTTCATAAATTGGTAAGGCGGCGATGTAGTCTTTTTCATCGTACATGATCAAACCTTTTGCCATCGAATCTTGTTCGGTTTTGCGCCATTTTTTTGTATTGGTTACCTGAGCGAAAGTAACCGAACAAAAAATTAAAAAGAGTATAATTATTTTACTTTTCATAAAGTCTTAATTTTTCTGAGTAATGATATCTTTACGCCCTTCACACTTTTTGAAGTGCCAAAAACAAAGTTATTTTGTTTAAATATATTAAAAATTTGACTATTGTCGCTCTCTTTTTCGAAAGTTTGACAGAAAATAATGGTGTTTTCATTTTTATAGGGTAATCCGTTTAAATCGGCACTGTTTTCTATTTCTAAAACCTTGTTTTTCTTTAAATTCTCCTTCATGGTCTTGAAATCTATAAACAATTCATTCTTATAGTAATAGGCAAAAAGCCCTGTTACATCTTTTGTCTGGATTATAATAAGCGCATCAGAAGCTCCCTTAAGATCCTTAACAATCGCAGCCGCTTGTCTGAAATCCATATTTTTTTTAGGGTTTAAAACAAAGTTTGAACATTGTAAAAAAACAATTGGTATGATTAGCAGATACATTAGTTTGGAAGAGTTACAAATGAACCAGCCTATAAGAATAGCAATAAATGGGATGGTAAAAAGTAAGTACCTGTCGAGGAAGATAGGTTTATAAATACCAATGATCGCTAAACATAAAATACTTGATCCGCCAATGAAAAAACAATAGATCAAAAATTGAAATTCGCCATTTGTCATTTTTTTACGCATGTAAAAAACAAAAGCAATAGATAAAATAAAAAGCGTTAATAAAACTATCCAGGCATTTTCACCCGAAAAAAGATCTATTAAAGCCGTTTTGATCGAATTAGCATCAACGGTTTTTAACCAAAATGTTTCCGAACCTTTTTCGTATGAGAGAATTAATAAAAACTGTTTTTTGGTAAACCTTACTAAGACTAAAATAATACAAACTCCCAATGAAATTAAATAAGGTTTAAGACCGGGCTTTTTAAATACAAGTAAAAAAATAAATTGAAAAATTAAAACAAGTCCGGCAATGTAATGTGTATAGATGATCAAAAAATTGATTAACCCCAGTAAAATTATGGTTTTGTAATTTGTATTCTGAGCCAATTTCAGGAATGTAAGTGTAGATAAAAGAGTTAGTAGAGCCACCAAAGTATAACAACGTGCTTCATGTGTGTAAGCGTAGCTAAAATTATGCAGAGAAAAGATCACAGCAGAAAACAAAGCGGTTAAATAATTAAAATATTTTTTTGCTAAAATAAAAATGAGGGAAACTGAGATGCAACTAAAAATCACACTTAGCAATCTTATTTTAAATTCAGATACGCCAAACATTTTTATCCAAACCCAAAGACAATAATAATAAAAGGGAGGGTTATTGTCCCATTCTGACTGATGTTTTATATGACCGAAATCGAGAAGGGAACTTTTTACACTTATAATTTCATCATACCAAAATGGTTCTGCATCCAAAAAATTTATTTTGAGAAGTAAATTAAAAAGAAATAGTCCAAAAATGGTACCGAAGTATAAGTACTTTGAATTATCGTTTACAGATTTAAACATAAGCAAAACTTAATTGCTCTTAATAACTTTAAATGTTTTAGAAAAATTCCATTCTGAAACTGTTATAAAATAAAATCCTTCATTAAAATTGCCAAGACTGAGGGTGGAAACCGGATTTTGTGTATGAGTTTTATAAATAATATTCCCCAAACAATCTGATATATAAATATTCAACTCAATTTTATTTTGATTAGATGATACTGTCACCTCATTATTAGTAATTGTTGGAAATACTGAGAAATTATTTATTTGTTTTGAAGGCTCATTAATCCCAATTGCACTGGTTGCTCCCAAAATAGAATTACTATCTAATTTTAGTAGAAATACATCTGTTAATAGGGCGTTAAATCCTTTTGTATAACCTACACAAACAAATCCTTTATCTCTTGTGTTCGCAATGCTATAAAGTTCATCATCTTCGCTTGAGCCGTATTTATTAGCAGCAACATAAAATTGATCTAAAAAATCAGAGATCATTGGTGCTATTCTTAGGTCAGTGCTTGTTTTGAAATTTTTACGCGTGTAAATATAGTCCCCTGTTTTTTGTGAGTAAGCTAAACTATAATATTGTTCATCTAGAATTTTATTGTAACTGAAATAATCCTGAAATAAAAAGCCACCATTTTCAGTCACCCCAATTAACCATGCCGACATGGTGTCTCTTCCTGTTTGATCGTAAGCACCACACATGTATAAATTTTTTGTTATAGGATGTTCTTTAATGTCGTTTAAATATTCC